>CAYPUM010000290.1:0-5410 GCA_964413545.1 uncultured Roseibacillus sp.
GCGGTGGTCATGGCGGGGGGCGGCGGGGCGGGAAGGGCGTGGGAGGGGCCGGGCCGCGAGCGCAAGCGAGAAGAGGGAACTGAGGGGCATGAGGACGGCGGCGAGAACGGGGCTCATGGCGCCCGCGAGGCAAACCGCGACCGCCGCGATATTGTAGAGCACCGCGAAGATGAGGATCTGGCGGGCGATCCGGTGCCGCCACCGGGCGGTTTCGATGAGGGCGGGGAGGAATCCGAGCCCGCGGGCGGTGAAGAAGAAATCGGCCTTCGAGTCGAGGAGGCTGCGATCGGCAGCGGGGGTGCCGGAGGCGAGGGCGGCCTCGAAGGCGAGGGCGTCGTTGGCGCCGTCGCCGAGGTAGAGGGTGTCGTCATGGTTGAGGGTGCGGACGAGATCCGCCTTGTCTTCGGGGGAGAGGTTTCCGTGGGCCCGGGCGGGATTGAGGTTGAGGAGGCGGGCTTGGTGCTTGACGCGGTCATCATGGTCGCCGGAGAGGATGGACACTTCCACGCCATGCCGCCGGGCGAGGGTGGCGAGTGAATTGCGGGCGTCGGGGCGCGCCATTTCGCGGAACTCGAAGCGTTTCACGAGGGCGCCGTCATGGCGGAGGTCGGTGCTGAGGGTGGGGGTGGATTCGGGCGGCGGGCGGCTGGGGGCGGTGCCGTCCCAGCCGGGCCGGCCGAGCGACCAGCGTCCGTCGGGGCGATCCATGCGGACGCCGAATCCGGGGATTTCGTGGACGGGGGCAAGAGGTTGGTTGCGGGGCATTCCGCCGAGGGCTTCGAAGAGGGAGCGGGCGAGGGGGTGGAGGGAGGCGGCGGAGAGGGTGGCGAGGGCGGAGCGGGCGGCGGGGTTCAGGGTTTCGAGGCGGGAGGTGTTGTCGAGTTGCGGCCGTTCGAGGGTGAGGGTGCCGGTCTTGTCGAGGAGAAGTTTGCGGACGCGTCGCAGGCGGCTCCAGAGGGTGGGGGTCTGGACGAAGACGCCGAGGCGCTGAAGGCCGGTTGCGGCGCGTTGATCGAGCAGGGGGAGGGCGACGCCGAGCGCGCAGGGGCAGGAGACCACGAGGATTGAAATGCCGACCTGGAGCGCCGTGACGAGATCACGTCCGAAGATCGCCCACGCCAACGCTCCGGTGAAGGCGAGGGCGAGGACGACGGTGAGGTAGACGCGCAGGATGCGTTCGAGGAGCGGGGAGCGCATTTCGGATCGGCCCTTCCGGGCAAGGGAGACGACGAGGGAGGAAGCGGCGGTCTCCTCGGCTTGGAGGGTGATCGGGTCGCGGTTCAGGTTGAGCGCCCCGGCGGGAATCCGGGCGCCCTGTTGGATGGTGACGGGGACGGGTTCGCCGGTCATCCATGCGAGGGAGAGGTCGGCCCGGGGGCATTCGAGGAAGGAGGCGACGGGGGCTATTTCGCCGCTTGCGACGCGATAGACGGCGCCGGTTTCGAGTTCGTCGAGGGGGACGGTGCTGCCGTCGTCGAGGGTGATTTCGTCGGGGAGCGGGTTTTGGGCGCGCATGTTGCGGCGGACATTTTCGGTGGCGGCGAGGTGCACGTATCGGCCGCCGAGCATGAGGAAGGTGAAGATGGCGACGAAGTCGAAGTAAAGGAGGGGTTCGGCGCCGAGCGCCCAGCCGACGAGCGAACCGGCGTAAGCCGCGAGCAGCCCCAGCGCGATGGGAAGGTCGATGTGGAGGACGCGCTGGCGGAGGGCGGCCCAGGCCCGCCTGATGAAGCAGGCGCCCCCGACGAGGAGCGCGAAGGTGGCGGAGGCGACCGTCACGAGTTCGAAGATTCCGGCGAGGGCGAAGTCCCGTTCCATTCCGAGGTAGCGCGGGACGGTGAAGACCATCGCGTTCATGGCGAAGGCGCCGCACAACCCGAGGCGGCCGGTGAGCGAATCGAGTTCGTCGCGCTCGCCGGACCCTTTCGGACAGGGTTCGAGCCCGTATCCGAAGCGGTGCAGTTCGGCGGCGAAGGCGGGGAGGTCGCAGTCCCCGGCCCGCCATGTCAGATCGAGACGGCCGTTGGACGGGAAGACGTCCGCTGCGATGGACCCGGGGTGGCGGGTGAAGAGCTTCTCGATGAGCCAGACGCAGCCGACGCACGAGATGCCGCGGACGTGGAGCTGGAGCGACGGTGGGCGCTGCCCGGCGTCTTCTTCAGCGCGGCGGCGGGCGTCATCGAGCCAGCCGAACTCGGCCGGCTGGAACGGGCGGTCGAGCACCGGGCGGCCGGTGGAGGTGTCCTGCAGGTCGTAGAAGCGCTCCAGTCCCTCGTCCCGGATCAGGTTGTGGACGAACTCGCAGCCGCTGCAGCAGAACTGCTCGCCGTCGCGCGCGGGCGAGAAGGACGTTCCACAGTGGAGGCAGGCGGGCATGGGTTTGGGAGGGGGTCGGGTCGAACGATGGTTCGAGGGCGTCACGAGGGGCTGCCTCCGGCGAGGCAAGTTTCGGACCGGTTGACGATTGAGGCAACGATTACGGGGGACGATTGCGCGAAGGAATTCCTCTTTCTTGCGTGGGCGCCTTGATTCTGGACGGGATGGACGGGATGGACGGGATTGTCTGACCGGGGTGTCGGCTCTCAAGTGTGGCAGGAGACGGGCAGTCCCGGCGGAAAAACCTCGCTGAATGGGGCGCGGTCATCAAGGATCCAAGCGCCCGTCTGATTTCCGCTGCATGTTGGCGGAGATTGTGAACGTAGTGGCTCCTTGCCATGGAACCCCCGCATTTCTTCACCCTTCCGTGCGTCTCGGTGTTTGCGGTCTTCATTTCGTCCGCTGCGGCTGAGGAGGCCGTTTTCTTCCGCATCGCGGCGCCGGTGCCGGTCGACATCACCGAAGTGACGGCGGACGGCTGGATCACGTGGTCGAACCCGGCGGCCACCGCGACGTTCACCATTCAGACCGCGACCTCGCCGTCGAAGGAGGCTCACTGGAGAGACTGGGCGCAGGTTCCAATGAGCGGGACCGGCACGACGCACCGCACATTTGATCCAAGCCCCCCCGACGGCTTGGTGTGGATCCCCGCCGGGAGTTTCGCGATGGGGGACATGGTCGGGAGCGTGGCGGGCGGCGATCAAACCGACCCCTATGATGAAACGCCCGTCCACAGCGTGTATGTGAGCGGGTTTTACATGCAGGCCAGCGGGGTGACCAACGACCAGATGGCGGCGGTGCTGCAATGGGCGTATGACGAGGGTGGAAAGATCACGGTGAGTTCGTGGTCGGTGCGCAATGTCGAGAGTGACCGGGAACTGCTCGACCTCGACGAATCCCATTGCCGGATCACATGGAACGGAGCAGCGGAGCAGTTCGAGCTGAAGGCGGCGAAGGGCAGCGGCTATCCTTGCGTGGAGGTGACGTGGCATGGGGCGGCGGCGTACTGCAACTACCGCAGCGAGATGGAAGGGCTGACGCCCTGCTACGATCTGGCCGGCTGGAGCTGCAGCTTCGGCGCGAACGGCTACCGGCTGCCGACGGAAGCGGAGTGGGAGAAGGCGGGACGGGGCGGCCGGAGCGGCTGGCGGTTTCCTTGGGGGGATAAGATCAGCCACAGCGAGGCGAACTACTACAGCTACTGGAGTGGCGGATCGCCCTACTACTCGTATGACGTGAATCCCGATTCGGGATACCACCCGGACTGGGGCGAGGGGGATTATCCTTACACATCGCCGGCGGGGAGTTTCGCCCCGAACGGTTACGGGCTGTATGACATGGCGGGCAACGTGTGGGAATGGTGCAACGACTGGTATGGAGGCGGCTATTATGGCGCCCCGGAGGCCTCGCAGCCGGATCCTCCGGGCCCGGCGGCGGGTTCCGGCCGCGTTCTGCGGGGCGGCTACTGGGGCAACGTCGCCAGCGGTTGCCGGGTTGCCGACCGCTACTCGAGCTACCCGGACGGCGGCGGCTACTGTTGCGGATTCCGGCCGGTTCGCAGGCCGCCGCCGTAGGCGATGGCGGTGTGCTCAGTGGCCGCATCCGCAGGAGGGCAGCGCGGCGGGGGAGTCGGCGGGGGCGGCTTCCGGGGTGGCGGCGGGGGCGGAGTCGAGGAAGGGGAGGGTGTCCTGGAGGCGCCATGCGATGACGAGGGCGGCCACGAGGGCGAGGGCGCGTTGGACGCGTTGCAGGGTGAGGGGCCCGAGATGGCGGCGGACCCGGAGGAAGGAGTGCTGGGCGGCCCACAAGAGCGGGACGGTGCCGAGCGCAAACGCCGCCGCGAATTCGGCCCCCCGCAGCGCCGAGCCGGTCTGCAGGGAGGCGCCGAACAGAAGATAGAGCGGAGCACAGGGCAGAAGCGGGGTGGCCAGCCCCATCGCAAATCCGCCGCGGGTGGCGGAAAGCCGGCACGCCTTGAGACGCGCCCCGGACAGGAAGCGGTTGAGGAAGGTGGGACGCGGGAGCTTCTCATGCAGGCCGGTGGCCACGAAAAGGAACACCAGCACGAGAAACCATGGAAGGAAGACGGCAGGGGAATCAAAGAACGGGGCAAGGATCTGCTGGCCAAGGAATCCGCACAAGGCGCCGATAGCAGCGTATGAGATGAGGCGGCCGCCATGGTACGCAGTGGCGGCGAAGAGGCGGCGGCTTTCGCCGCCTTGCAGGCTGCCGAGGCTGCATGCGATCGGTCCGCACATTCCGACGCAGTGGACGCTGGTGACGAGTCCTGCGAGGAGTGCGGCGGAGATGTTGGTGGGAGCGGTCATGGGGGAATGGGGAATGGGGAATGACGAGTGACGAGTGAATGTGAATTCAGGATAGAGTCAGGGCTGGAAAGTCAAGGACTGGCGGAGGAGGGGTCGCGACGTTTTCTCTTTCGTCATTGGGTATTTTGTCATTCGTTATTTCCGCGTGGGTATTTCGTCATTCGCCCGTCTGTTTCGAGGGGAACCTGCCCGGGTTGGTTTCGGAGGGCGATGATGATCATGACGGTCCAGGCCGAGATGAGAAGGAGAAAGGCGAGGACGAAGGGGAGCCATGGGAAGCGGTCGAGGAGCTTGGGCATGGGAGGGAGGAGCAACGACGAATGACGAATGACGAAGTACCCAATGACGAAGGAAGAGCAAGGTTCGAAAGCGCATTTGCGCCCGCCATTCGTCATTGGTCATTCGTCATGAGTCTGGGGTTGGGTCCGAGGAAGTCGAGGGTTTCGCGGACGTGGGAGTTGCCGGGATTGGCCTTGATGTGGAGGGTGACCTTGGCGGGGCCGGGCTCGGCGTTAAGGTCACCTTCGTGAGACAAGAGGTATGGGTTGTCGGCATTCGACTCCCGGCGGTTCTCTCGGAGCCGGAGACGGTGGAAGCCGAGCCACATGATGTGCTCCATCGAGCCGACGTAGCCAACATCAACTGTCGGCCCGGGCGAAGCGGGCGCGGAATCAACGTTGCCCGGTAGCTGCAGGGGAGTGTCGGGT
>CAYPUM010000291.1:0-5389 GCA_964413545.1 uncultured Roseibacillus sp.
CGGGGATCAATCGAATCGGACGAAGCTGTTGAGCGGGGACCGGGTGCGGGTGTTGGGTTTGGAAGGGGGAAAACTCCGGATCTCGCCGACCGGCGGTCCGCTCGAAGGGGTGGTTCCGGTGACCGGGACGGATTTCGCGAAGCGCGTGATCCGGTCGCGGGCGGAGCGCATCTTCCGGAACGAGCCGGCCGGCGGGCAACCGGCGCCGCCGCCCACGGGGACAGTCGCCGAACCGGATGGCGGGACGATCGCTCCGGGGCCCGAACCGGAGGAGACGGTGACGGCACCTGAGGCGGCGCCCGATGACGAGCCATCCGCGGCGATGACCGATCCGGTCGAGGGCATACCGGAACCGGAACCCGAGCCGGCGCCAACACCGGCGCCGGAACCGTTGCCGGCATCCACGGGGGCATTGACGGACGGCCAAATCGTGGAACTGATGAAGGCGAGCGTCGAGGCGGGCGACGTCGAGGAGTTCGATGTCAGCCAAGTGCAGGGGTGGCAGGCCGGGGAGGAGGAACAGATCGACGGGGAAACCTATCAGACGGGTCTGGCGGCTTACAAGATGGAGACGATCTTCGGAATCAAACCCGTGCAGGCGAAGGCGCTCATCAAGGAGGGGAGAGTCGTGAAATGGGTCTACGCGGAAACCGGAATGGAGATTCGGTAGGGTGGCGCCGCGCGGGGGCGCGGGCCGTCTCGCGTCCGGCGTGAGGCGTGTTGAGGGGGGGAAATGCTTGAACCCAAGGGGATGTGGGTGAAACGTTGGGGGACGGATGAGCATAGTCAGCAACTACACGACGCCGGAGGCGAAGGCGGCGCTGCATTGCCATGATGCAGCCGAAGGCGCACGCCTCCCTTGATGAAATCGCGAAGCGAACCGACGGTCAGTTCACCATCATCCACAAGGGCGGCAAGCGGGAGAAGGTGCGGTAGAGGATGGCGTCAGAGCCATCGTTTGCGGCGGAAGAAGGCCATTCCCGCGAGGGCGAGGAGGAGGAAGAGGGCCCAGAGGGCGGGGTAGGCCCATGGCAGGTCCAGCTCGGGCATGTGCCGGAAGTTCATTCCGTAGATGCCGGCGATGAAGGTGAGGGGGAGGAAGATGGTGGCGAAGCAGGTGAGCACTTTCATGGTCTCGTTCATGCGGTTGTTCACGGCGGACAGGTGAAAGTCCCGGACGGTGGTGACGGATTCGCGGAGGAGTTCGGTGATGTGGGCGGCGTGAAGGACGTGGTCGTAAAGGTCGAGGAAGTAGATCTGGGTTTTTCGTTTGATGAGTCCGTATTCGCTTCGGGCGAGCTTGGCGGCCACGTCGCGGGCCGGCCGGATGAGACGATGGAGGTGGTAGATCTGTTTCTTGAGGGTGTGGATGGCGGCCGGCTCGACGGTGTCGGCGTGTTCGAGGACCAACTCGTCGAATTCCTCGACTTCGTTCTCGAAGCGGTCCAGCACCAGCAGGTAGTGATCGACGACGGCGTCGAGGATGGCCCATGCGAGGTAGTCACACCCGGACTGGCGGAGGCGGTTTGTGCCGGCCCGGAGGCGGGTCAGGACGGGATCGAAGACGGGGGTCGGGGACTCCTGGAAGGTGATGACGAGGTGGTCGACGAGGACGAGGGAGAAGTTCTCGACCAGAAAGCGGTCGTTGTCGGGGTGGGGAGCGATGAGCTTGAGGACCACGAAGAGGTATTCGTCGAAGGAGTCCGCCTTTGGGAGTTGCCTTGTATTGAGGATATCGGCCTGGACGAGGGGGTGGATGCCATATTGTTCGAGCAGGGTGGAGATTCTGTCGACCTCATGGAGGCCGGTGACGCGGATCCATGTGGGAGTGTCGCGGGATTCGAATTCGCGGCATTCCTCGATGGAGGTGGTGGTGAGTTCGCGGATCTCTCCGGGGGTGTAATCGACGACATGGAGGCTCGTTTCGGCGGTTTTGCGCGCCCCGACATGCATGAGAGTGTCAGGGGAAAGGGCGGGGTTTCGTTGGTCCTTGACGCGCTTCACGGGAAGCAGGCGCCGGAGGCGGGCCGCGATGGCGGGGACCGGTGTTTGCAGGCTGCGGTTCATGGCGGGAATGTGCCTCTCTCGCGGCGGGGGCACAAGGGCGCGGGAAGGCCGGAAAGGGGGCTACCGCACGGCGGGGAACTGGACCTGTTCGAGGAGTTCGGGATAGGCGGCTTCGGCGGTTTGGCGGCAGAGGGCGAGGATCTCGCCGGACTGGGCCATGCCGAGGGCGCGCTTGGCGAGAGCGGCGCATTCCGAGAAATCGAGGGAGCGCACGGCGCGCTTGACGAGCGGGACGAGCGGCGCTCCGACGGAGAGTTCGTCGACGCCGAGGCCGACCAGCAGGGGGACGTAAAGGATGTCACCGGCCATTTCTCCGCACACTCCGGTCCAGATTTTGTGTTTGGTGGCGCCGTCGATGACGGTTTTGATGAGGCGGACGACCCCGGGGTGGGTGGGCCGGTAGAGTTCGGCGACGCGGGGGTTCACGCGGTCGACGGCGACGGTGTATTGGATGAGGTCGTTGGTTCCGATCGAGAGGAAGTCGACTTCGGCTGCGATGTCGGCGGCGACCATGGCGGCGGAGGGGACTTCGACCATGACGCCGACCTCGACGTGGGACTCGACCGGGATGCCGCGCCGGGCGAGTTCGTCGCGGCACTGGGCGATGAGGCGCTTGGCGCGGCGCACTTCGACGAGGCCCGAGACGAGGGGGAACATGACTCCGACGCGGCCGGCTTGGGAGGCGCGGAGGATGGCGCGGAGTTGTTCCTTGAAGAGTTCGGGGCGGGAGAGCGAGTAGCGGATTCCGCGCCAGCCGAGGAAGGGATTGGGTTCCGGCTCGGAGAGCGGCTCGCCGGGCACCTTGTCGCCCCCGGCGTCGAGGGTGCGGAAGATCACGCCGTGGGGGGCGACGCGCTGCGCGATGCGGGAATAGAGGGCGGCCTGTTCGTCTTCGTCGGGGCATTCTTCGCGTTCGAGGAGGAAGAACTCGGTGCGGAAGAGGCCGATACCTTCGGCGCCGGATCGCTCCACGAAGCCCATTTCGTGTTCGAACTCGATGTTGGCGGAGAGGATGATGCGGCGGCCGTCACGGGTGACGGTTTCGGCCTCGCGGAGTTGGTCGAGGGCGGTGACGAGGCGATCCTTTTCGCGTTTGAGGTCGTGGTAATAGGCGGTGGTTTCGGGGGTCGGGTTGGCGATGAGCCTGCCGTTGAACCCGTCGAGGATGCAGGGTTCGAGGGCGACGAGGTTGAAGACGGCGTTTTTGAGGCCCACCACGCCGGGGAGTCCGAGGGAACGGGCGAGGATGGCGGTATGGGAATTGCTGCTGCCGACCTCGGTGGCGAATCCGAGGACGTTCTGGCGGTCGATGCTGGCGGTATCGGACGGGCTGAGGTCGTAGGCGACGAGGACGTGCTGGTGGTCGGGCTTGTGGGGGAGTCCGGTTTCCTCTTCCGGGGCGAAGTTGCGCATCACGCGCTGGCAGACATCTTCGATATCAGCGGTGCGCTCCCGGAGGTAAGGGTCGGGGACGCGGCGCATGGCTTCGAGGAACGTCTGCATGACGGCATAGAACGAGTATTCGGCGTTCTGGCGGCGGCTGTCGATGGCTTCGTAGACGCGGTCGAGGACGGTGTGGTCTTCGAGAAACATGAGGTGGGCCTCGAAGATGCGTCCTTCATCTTCGCCGGAGATTCCCTCGATCTGGGTGCGGAGCGCTTCGAGCTGGCGCTTGGTGCGTTCGAGGGCGCGCTTGAAGCGTTCCTGCTCGCGGGGGACCTGGGAGGCCGGGATGGGGTGCACCTCGGGGGAGGAAAACCCCCTTGCCATGACGTGCGCCGGGCCGAAGGCGATGCCTCGGGAAACGGGGATTCCCTGGTATACTCGCTCCTCCGTCTGGCGCCGCATGCAGAGCCCATTCTGGAGGTCTTGGCAGCCGGGGTCAATGCCCCGCGCCGCGATCGCAAGAAATATGCCGGGACGGCGGTGCCGGGGGGGCGGGGCAAGGGGGCGGGTTTCGGGGCGAGGCCGCTATTCTTCCTCGAAGTTTCTGCCGACGAGATCCTCGAGGGCGGCGAGGGCGTCTTCGGCGTCTGTGCCTTCCGCAACGATGCTGAGGACGGAGCCGTGACCTGCGGCGAGCATCATGAGGCCCATGATGCTTTTCCCATCGACTTCCTCCCCGTCCTTTTCGACCCGGATGGCGGCGCTGAAGCGGCTGGCGGTTTTCACGAATTGCGCCGCGGGTCTGGCGTGGATCCCGAGTTTATTGGCAATGGTTAATTCTCGCCTTGGCATGGAGGACATTGCGTCGCCGGATTTTAGGCGGGGGAAATGGTGATGGAAAAGGAAAAATCCCTTCGGGATGGGCCGGCCCATGGCGGGGTCAGGGCCGGGAGGGGGCGTCGGCCTTGTTGGCGGTCATCTTGGCGAGGAGGCGCTGGTTGAATTCGTCGGCCATGTCGTATCCGAGGCGGCGGAGCTGCATGTCGAGGGCGGCCACCGCGACCATTCGGGCGGTATCGCGGCCGGCCGCGACGGGAATCTCGATATGCGGGGTGGAAATGCCGAGGATGCGGAAGCTTTTGCGGCGGACTCCGAGGCGGTCGACGGAATTGAGGTCGGAGGCCGGGCGCAGGGTGACGACGAGGTCGAGGCGTTTTTCGGGGCTGATGGCGGAGAGGCCGTAGAGGTTGGCGGCGTTGATGATGCCGATGCCGCGCATTTCGATGTAGCCGCGGGCGAATTCCGGGGCGGAGGCGATCAGTTCGTCGCCGGTTTTTCTGAAGCGGACGAGGTCGTCGGCGACGAGGGCGGCGCCGCGTTCGAGGAGACCGATGGCGGTTTCGCTTTTTCCGGAGCCGCTGGCGCCGATGACGAGGATTCCGATTCCGCGGTAGTCGATCATGCAGCCATGGATGGAGGTGGACTCGGCGAACTCCTGGTCGAGGAGGATGGAGCTGAGGTTGAGGAACTTCATGGTGACGAGGGGAGTCCGGAAGACGGCGATGCGGTCCTTTTCGGTCACCTCGAGGAGGTTGGAAGCGAGGGTGTGGTTGCGTGCCACCACGAGGCAGGGGATCTCCTGGTCACAGAGTTGCTGGAAACGCTGGACGCGGAGTTCGGAGCCGAGCTTTTTCAGGTAGGACAGCTCGGAGTTGCCGATGACCTGGATGCGCTTCTTGGCGAAGTATGTGAAGAAGCCGGAGAGGGCGAGGCCCGGACGGTTCTGGGCAGGCTCCCGGATGAGCCGGTCGAATCCCCGCCTTGGCCCGACCAGTTGGAGCCCGAGAGCCTCCCGGTGCCGCTCGAAAAACTCGCCCACCGAAATGGAAGAGACCTTGACCACACGTGACGCCATGGAGGGAGACTAGAAGGAAAC
>CAYPUM010000292.1:0-5385 GCA_964413545.1 uncultured Roseibacillus sp.
CGGGAAGCGATGCCCGGCTGGTCGTCTGCTGGCAGCGCATCTCCAGCGGCGGAGCAGGCGCCTGGGGCCGGCACGACGAGCCCTTCAAGAAGGTCTTCGTCAGGATTCCGCCGAAGATCGGGATCTGGATCAGCGGTGACTCGAAGATCGAGAACGTGCGCTTCGATGACCTGCATCGCGGCGGGATTGTCACCGACAGGACCGAGACCATTGACAGTTGGAAGAACATCTCGTTCGGCGACGCCTGCCTGAGCTGCGATCCGAAGGACCTGGTGCGAAGCTACGAGGCGGAACTCGCGGGGAGAGAGAAGGCGCATCCGATGTCGGCCCTCCCGCCGAAGGAACCGTACATCACCATGCCGAAAGAGAGTGGTCGGTAGTCGAAATGAGGCTCTTGCAGAAAACGACGGGGCGCAGGCAAAGGAGCGCGTTATGATGACCACGAGAATGTACACGAACGTCCTGAAGGCCCTCTTGACAGGAGGGACGATCGCCGCGAGTTGCGGGACGGTCCCGGCGGAGGTGGCGGTTGCTCTGACGGGTGACGGCCGGACGCTCCGGCTTGAGAATGCGGCGACGAGGATCGAATACTCCCTCGGCAAAGGCGTGTTCGACGTGTCCGACAAGGCGAGCGGGCTCGTGTGCATCCGGAACGCCGCGGGCCGCGTCAACAACATGACTTCCAAGGGTTCGGCGGACCGCACGTGGAAGAAGACGGCCGTGGAGGATGCGCTCGGGAAACCGAACTCAACAAATTGATCGTCCGCACTGGCAGCGAACACGCCCTCCAGCCCTTCAAATCCGATGAAACCGTCCGGCTTCAATTCTTGAGGGACCTGAGAACCTGGAGCCAAATGCGAGTCGCGGCAGGCGCCGGGATTGTCCTGAACTTCGACGCCGTGGTGCTGGGCATGCGCGGAGGCTCCAGCAAACTCAAAGCGGAGGTCTGGCTCACCACGTATCCAGCCCCGTTCAGCCAGCAAATACTCACCCCGCAAACCACGCCATGAACCACCGCGAACGCGTCCAGACGGCTTTGGCATACCAGGAACCTGACCGGGTTCCCCTGGAAATGAGCTTCACCCCGGAATTCGCCCAGCGACTGCGGGATCACCTCTTCGGCGAAGGCGGCGGCCGCCACAATCCACACGGAGGTGGAAACGATTACGCCCTTGAACGAGAACTCGACCTCGACTTGCTCCTGACTTCCGTAGGATGGGCCAACTCCTACTACGCCGGCGATCTCTACAATCCCGGCGCCGACCACTACACCGACGAGTGGGGCGTGAGGTGGAAGAACGTTCCCTACGAAACCCGATTTGGAAGCGGATTCTATACTGAATTCGTCGGCCATCCGCTGGCGGAGGATGACGCCATTGAAACATACCGTCCTCCTGATCCAACCCGCCCTGAACTCTACGACGCGGTCGAACAAACAGTGCGGGATCTTGGAAGCGAATACTTCATCGTTGGCAGTTGCCAAACCACCGTTTGGGAAACCGCGGTTGGTTTGCGGGGATTCGAGCAGCTCCTCGTGGATCTGATCGAGGAGCCCGATTATGTCAAACGCCTCCTCGACATCCCCCTGGTCTATCATCGCGAAGTTGCCAGACGTCTCGTTCAGGCAGGCGTCGACATGGTCTGGCTCGGCGATGATATGGGTGCCCAACAATCAATGATCATCAGCCCGGACCAGTGGCGCCAGGTTCTGAAACCGCGTTTCGCGGCACTAATCGCGGACCTCAAGGCCATCAATCCAGAAATCCACATCGCCTACCATACCGATGGATACGTCGTTCCGATCATAGGGGAATTGATCGAAATTGGCGTTAACGTCCTCCACCCGATCCAACCTGCGTGCATGGATCCGGCCGATCTGAAAAAACAATTCGGCGACCGCCTCAGTTTCATGGGGACGATCGACGAACAGCACACCCTGCCCTTCGGATCAGCCAGAGACGTCCGTCGCGAGGTCCGGCTGCGCATCGACAGCGTGGGCCAAAACGGCGGCTTCATCCTGGCCCCTACCCACCACGTTCAACTCGACACCCCCATCGAGAACCTCTTGGCCATGTTAGATGCAGCGAAGAATCCCCTTTCTTGAGCAAATCGTGATGAAGATTACAAAGATCGCTTTGTGAAGGCTACCGGCTGAAGGCCCGTTGAGCGAGAAGCCGCGTCCGGCGGAGAACAACGAAAGCGGGCGGCACCGGCGGGAGTCCGGCTACCCCGGCGACCAGGCCCGTGACCATGGCGAATGGATGGCGGGGCGCATTCCGGGACCGGAGTCCTTGAGTCCCTGCAATTCAGAAGTCGTCACAAAGGAGTCAGGTCTATGGGCCGCAAGGTCGGTCGACGACGACGGCGACGACAACGGGGAACGATTGGGAGGCTCCCACTTCCGATCAAGGCCCCATTTCCAGGCCGGGGGTTTTGGTGGATCCGGTTCTCGGCGGCGCCCCTCGGAGGATTCCTTTCTTCACCCACCCCGATCCGGCAGAACCCGGAATGTCGGGCGCCAATAACCTTTGACAGAGGATTGTTCGTTTTCGTAGGTTGACGTCTCAAGGGCGCGACTTCCCGTCTCACTCACGTGAGGGCAGCGTCCCGACCGCGACAGAACACCACCTGACGAACGAAGCGACGATGAAACACCTGACCTTAATCGGAATCACGACGGTGGTCTTGATCACCTGTGACGCACCGCGAGCCGGCGCGGCCCCTCGGCAAGCTCAGGGCCGGCTGCAACAGACCGAGGCCAATGTTGCGGTGGAAATCCCGTTCCGGGCGGAGAAGGCCCACGCCAACCCGTTCCTGGAGGTCGGTCTGGATGTGGTCTTCACGGATCCCGGGGGCGCTCAAAAGACGGTGCCGGGCTTCTGGGCTGGGGGCGACCAGTGGAAGGTCCGCTATGCGTCGCCGCTGGTGGGCACTCACCGCTACCGCACGCAATGCAGTGATGCCGGGGACGCGGGGTTGCACGGCATCGAGGGCCGGCTCGAGATCAAGCCCTACACGGGAGACAACCCGCTGTTCGAGCACGGCTTTCTTCGGGTGGCGGAAGACCGGCGGCACTTCGCGCACGCCGACGGCACGCCGTTCTTGTGGCTGGGCGACACGTGGTGGAAATGCCTGTGCAAGCGACTGACCTGGGAGGGCTTCCAGGAGCTGACCGCCGACCGCAAGGAGAAGGGCTTCACAGTCATACAGATCGTCTGCGGCACCTATCCGGATGAACTCGGGCTGCTGAAGCCGAGCTGGGAAAACGAGGGCGGCATGCCCTACCTGAAGAGGGACTTCAGCGTGGTCAACCCGGAGTAATTCAAGTTTGCGGACCGCCGGTTCGAGCATCTGATCGAGGCCGGGATCACGCCCGCCATTGTCGGCGGTTGGGGGCGGGCGGTCGGCTTGAACGCGGTCGGGCTCCCGGGTTACAAGCGGCATTTCAGGGACCTGATCGCGAGGCACGGCGCCTACCCGGTGATCTGGGTCCTCGGCGGCGAAACCGACAAGGGGCAGGGTCCATGGTACGCGCTGGCGGAGTATGTGTCAGCCACCGATCCCTACGGGCGGGTGTTGACGAACCACAGCTCGCACCTGCGCGGCGCGTTTGATGATATTTCCGTGTTCGATTTCGACATGGACGCGACGGGGCATGCGTCATGGGGGACGGCCAACGCTGCCATCGACCGAGCCAGGAAGACCCTTGCAGCGTCCCCCGCCAAGCCCTACATCAGCGGCGAATCCTGCTACGAGCAGCACATGCAGGAGAACTTCGCCGACCTGCAGCGATACCAGTTCTGGGGTCTGATGCTCTCCGGCGCAGCGGACCACACATACGGCGCGGCGGGCATCTGGCACATGGGTGTGCCGGAGGAGCACGGCAACTGGGGAGGGTGGGGCCACCAGCCCCACGACCACACGACCTGGCGCGAGGGGATGCACTACCAGGGATCAAGACAGCTCGGGCTCTCCAGGGCCCTGCTCGAACAGTATCCCTGGCAGCGGTTCGAGCCGCATCCGGAATGGGTCGGGAGTGGAGCCTTCGCCGCCGGGATTCCCGGCGAGGTCTGTTTCATCTATCAGCCCAAACGTGGGAACTACAAATGGGATGGGATCACGGCAAAGGGCTTGAGGCCCGGCACCTGGTCCGCCTTCTTCTTTGATCCGGCGTCGGGTCGGCGATTCGATCTTGGCGCCGTCCAGGTGGCCGGCACATGGAAGTCGCCCAATGTCCCGTCGCCGCGGGACTGGGTGTTGGTGATGCAGGCCCGGAAGACGGGAGAAGCCGTCAAGCTCCCCGATGGGAAGGTCGGCCGGGAAACTGGAACCCACGGGCGCCGCTTTCTCCAAGAAGAGCGGGCGGGACTGGCTGAAGATCAATCCCGACGGCAGCTACTCCGGCACCCCGGGGGAGACCCACGCGGGGAGCAATACCTTCCTGGTCTCCGTCAAGGCGCCGGGCGAGAACGAATCGCTCATCGAGTTGACCATCAACGTCATCGGCGCGGGCGGTGAATTGTTCACCGAGTCGTTCAACGGTTATGGAGGAACGCAGAACGCAAAGCAGTTTCAGAGCGGTCTGAGTGTGGCGCACAGCGGGAAGGTCGCCGGCTGGGCACATGCCGGGGTCAATGCGCTGCACGCCGTGGACCGCTCCTTTGGAGGCGGAGAGGTGACTTCATCCGACTGGGCGATCATGATTATTCCGGACAACGTCATCATCTCGCCCGAGATCGATGCAAACGCGGCCGGGGAGAGCTATCGCGTTGCGTTTGAGGCGGCTCCGGCCGTCTACTCCATGGGAGGTCAGGCGACCCGGGCGGGCGACGCGTTGCTGGTCGAAGTGCTCCGCGAGGACGGAAGCGTGTTGAAGCGCTTTGCCCATGCGCCGGGCAGATGGACCGGGAAGGCGGAATTTTCCGCCGCCTCGTTCGATTACGCAGGCGATGGCTCCGGGCCGGTGCGGATTCGTATCGGAACCGCCGGAGGCAAGACGCGGAAACGCTTCATGGGAGCTGTCGACAACATGGTCGTCCGGAAGATCACAACCAAGTCACCAAGCCGATGAAACCGATGAAACCGGCCAATACTAGTCCGAAACCCGTCGCACCCCCGCTCATTGTCGCGCTGGTCGCGCTCGTGGCCGGAGCGCGGGCCGAGACATTCTCGCTGGCCGGCGACTTTTCCCCTGACGAGAACCGCGCCGACGGCGTCTGGTCGTACCGGCTGGACGACTCCGGCAACACTCCTCCCGCGTTTCCGCTGCTGACCGTCAGGACCCGTGATGCGAACGCGTTGTGGGGATCGACGTTCGCGGATCCCCCGCTGATGTGGGGCGGGGACAGCGGCTACTGGGGCATCGAATCCAGTATGCGACGTGAG
>CAYPUM010000293.1:0-5380 GCA_964413545.1 uncultured Roseibacillus sp.
CGGACAGGGAGGATGCTCCGGGTGAGAGCAGCACCGGCTTGCCCATCCCGGCAATTGTCTCCAGCAGCAGGAAATTGGTGATGTCGGCGGACGCCACCTTGAAGAACGGCATCAAGGGTTCGAGAACATGCACGAAATGATCGTCAAAGGGGGTCGAGCAGAAGACGATGTTCCTTTCGACGCAGCGTTCGGCCAAGGCGCGGTAATGGTCGTCGTCGAAGACGTCGTAGCGCTGAAAAAGCTCGAACTGGCTGTGCGCGGGTTCCTTGCTCCGGTCCCAATAGGCGGGACTTTCCCTGCAGGCGAGGGTCTGCGCCTTGTAGCTCTGGAACTTGATCGCGTCCGCCCCCGCCTCGGCGGCGGCATCGATCATTTCCAGGGCGGTGGCGAGGGAGCCTTCATGGTTGACCCCCGCCTCCAGGATGAGGAACGGGCGGTCCTCGGGGAGCTCGGTTCTTCCCAGGCGTGTCTTGGTCATCAGCGGCAGCCTATTCCCGGCCGGTCCCGGCGGCAAGGTCTTCGATCAGTCGCAGCACACGTCCGATGCCCCCCCGGATATCCGAGTTGCACAGGGCTTCGTGCATCTTCCGGCGCAGCAGTCGGCCCGACAACAACTCCCGGAGGCTCTCGGAGAAGTGGTCTGACGACAGGTTTCTTGCCGGACCCAGATAGATCGCACCGGGCGTCGAGGTTGCAAAGGCATGATGTTCCTCGCGCTCGTTCTGTGCGATGACGATCATGGGAACGCCGAGGGCGGCCAGTTCGAAGACCGTCCGCCCCGCGCTGGTGACCGCAAGGTCGGCCTCAGCCATGTGCTTGCTGATGACGTTGGTGTCACGGACCAAAACGATCTCGTGGGAGGCGGCGCCGGCCAGGCGTTCCAACTGCTCGAAATCCCCGTATCCCGGCCCCACCACCACCGTGATACTCCACGGCCCGGACGCACGATCGAGCCAGCCCAGGCACCGGCTGGTGAGGTTCGAGGGATCGGTTCCGCCGAAGAGGACGAGGATCCTCCGGACTTCCGCCGCCGGCGGCCGCGGTTCGATGCTGTAGAATTCGTCCCGGAGGCAGCAATACTCGACGCCATCGTAGGCGTTGGGGCGGCGGGTCCGGAACCCCTCGTCGTACATGGCGTTGACAAGCACGTCCGCATAGACGCTTCCCGGTCCCCGGTCTTCGAAATTCACCGACGTGATGCCCGCCGATCTGATCGCCGCCATGAAACTCTCGGAGGTATCCAGCACATCGTTCACGAGCAGGTCCGGGGATTCCTCGAGGATGAAGGCCGGTTCGTCGCCGGACCCGACCACCGCCACCTGCTGGTGGCTCCTCTCGAGGATTTCGGCCGCCAGTCGCGACGGCTCGCCGACGAGAAAAGAGACCTGGTGGGCCGGGAGACGATAGGTGAGCGTCAGGGCGCGATAGACATGGCCGAGGCCGCTCTCGCGACTGCCCACGACGTGAAAAAGGATCCGCTTGCGGCGCAGCACCTTCTCCGCAAGCCACCAATCGTAGTAGTCGTCTATGTCGATGGCTTCCTCCTTCGAGATCTCGAGGGCCTCGATCCGATGCCCGAAGCGGGTTCCGCTTGCCAGTTGCCCGGTCGGGCAAACCACCACCCCGCCGGTCTCCCGGAGGTAGGGCGGCAGTTGCTGCCGGTTGACGCGGGAAGCGTACAGCGGAACGGGCGTCCCGTCCCGCCGGGTCCAGGCGAGGTGAGGCTCGTCGATCACGGTCAGGACCGTGTCGGCGCCGCCGGTGATGCATCGCTCGACGGCCTCGCGGATCGTCCGGGGCGTCAGGAGCGGAGAGGTGGGCTGGATGGTCGCCACGAAGCGAGGCGGGCCCTCCGGATGCCGCCGGGCGAGCTGTTCGCAGGCATCCACTATGACGGCGTCGAGAGTGACGGCATCCCCGGCAAGCCCGGGGGAGCGCCTGATGACCTCGGCGCCGAACCGCCGGGCGATCTCCGCCACCTCATCGTCGTCGGTGGAAACATAGACGGAGGAAAAGCAGGAGGCGGCCCGCGCCGCTTCAATGCTGTATGCCAAGAGCGGCTTTCCGGCCATGAGCCTAGTGTTCTTGCGGGGGATTCCCCGCGATCCACCGCGGGCCGGTATCACGGCGACGGCGTTTCGATGATGACTCGTATCCTCCATGGCTGTCACGTCCTTCTCGTCCTCATATGTTCAAACACCGCACGATGAACGCCCTGGTCTTCGGGATTCGGCCGATTCCCATCGCATCAAGGGCCCGCATCATGTCCTCCTTCTCCTCCCTCCGGACGAACAACACGAGCAGCGTGACGTAGAAGACCAGGGCGAAGCCCGCGATCGCTGCCAGCATGGGGATCCAGGTGTCGATCTTCACGAACTGGAGGGCGAGAACCCCCGCTGCCGTCACGGGGGCATTGGCCAGAATGATCAGGATTCCGTCAGAAAGCGCCTTACGGGAGCGCAGATTGCAGATCCGGCAGAAGAACGGCATGGTGACGAGGTCTCCAAGGACCGTCTGAGCGACCACCGTTCCCAGGATCGGGGCGCCCACCCCGAATACCGGAATCAGCGCGATGCTCAGGGTGACGTTCAATATGACGCGCACCGTGAGGATCGAGTTGCATATTTTCAGCTTCCCGATCCCCCGGGCGATGTTGGTCGCCACCCCGAACACTGTGGTGAGGACCGGCACCATGAAGAGTTGTGACCAGATGGCGTATGGCGCGTATTCGGCCCCCATCCAGGTCCTGATGAAGGCCGGGCTCATGACAATGCCGAGATGGGCGAGAGGGGAAATCAGGAGCGCCCGGTACCTGACGGCACCGTCGAGCAGGGTCTGCAGCTTCTTCCGGTTGGCGTCGGTGTCGAGACTGAACACCGTCGGCATGACCGCCCCGAACAGGTTTCCGGTGGCTCGAACAGTGAGCCTCCGCCATGCTTCGGCGACAACATACGCCGGAATCGTGCCCACGGAAATCATGGCGCCGATAATGAGATGGTCAACCCGGCTGGACAGCAATGACAGAACCCGCGTGTAGAACATCCCCAGGCTGAAACCCGACATGCCGAGGAAGGCCTCGCGGCGGAAGCGGAACGGATTCCAGGCCAGGTCCGGAAGACACCGCCGGACCAGGAGAACCTGGGGCACCCAGCTTGCAGCCAGCACCAGGCAGACCCCGAGCCGGATGCCGACGACATCGAAGGACAGGAGAACCAGCGCCAACATGGCGAAGGAGGCAACGACCGCAAAGCTCGCCTGGACGATGCTGAACTGTTTGATGTGCAGGGTGGCCTTGAGGATGGCCTGGGGCAGGCGCATCGGCCACTGCAACATCGAGAACACGGCCGTGACGGTCAAGAGGTCCGCGCCGACCCCCCGGTCCGGCCCGGTGACATTGAGGAAATCCAGAAAGACGAAGCGCCCGAAATAGATCAGCAGACCCGCCAGGAGCCCGACTCCGACCAGGAGCCAGAAGCCGGTCGAGACGGCATCGGACACCGATTGACGGTCGCCGCTGGCATGGGCGCGGCCGATCTGGCGCGTCAGCCCGTCGGTGAAACCAAAGTCCAGCAGGCCCACGTAGCCCATCAGCATGTTCGAGATCACGAACAGGCCGTACATCTCCTCGCCAAGGTTCCTGATGAACAGGGGCAGGACAAGGAGACCGACGACCTGCGCGACCATGCCCGTGCCGAAGAGGAAGACGGTATTGGTTATGAAACGCTGGCGATGCATCAAAGGAAGCGCCCCGGCCTCCGAGGCCGCAAGAGGAGTTGGGCGGCCGGGGAGGGGTGAGATCGGAGAGCGGCTTGGCGACCCTGACGAAGAACCGGGGACGGGCGTCGCTCGCCCCCCATGCGACCTCAGTCCCGGTTTCCCGGGCGGACAGCGGCGTGGCCGGCCTGGGGACCCGGCCCACCGGGTGGATCGTCCGCGGGGGGGGGCCGCACGACCACTCACCTATTGCCGCGTTGGGCCGCCTCGCACAGGAATTCACCGTACTGCGCAAGGATCCTGCCGCTCTCGAACTGCTCGACGGCCGCGGCTGACATATCGAGTTTGCCGTGCTTGTTCCTTTTTTTTTTTACCAGCAGAAGACGGCATACGATATCATCCTTGTCGGTATCGATCGCACTGGCGCCTCTCATGAGGCGCTCGACGGTGCGCCCGGCCTCGCATCCCTCCGGCCCGGCCACGAGAATCGGCCGGGCGAGGGAGAGGCAGTCGAACACCTTGGCCGGGATGGCCGACTCATGATCGCACACCTTCGAATTGTGGCCGACGACCACGAGCAGGATGGCGGCCCGGGAGGCTCGGTCCAGGAACTCCTGCCTGGGAAGCAGGGGCTGCGCGAAGACGCAATCCTGCAGTCCGCGTTGCCGCACTGCCGCCGTCACCTCCCCGACCTCGGGTGCGGGAAGGTACAGTCTGAGGGTGATCCCGTCCTTGAGGGCCCCGAGGGCGTCCAGGAGGAAGGAGATCCTCCGGCGTCCTCCGTACAAGGACCCCCCGTACAGCATCTCCGGCTTCCCGGAATCGGGACCCGGTCCGGGAGGAATCTCCACCGGATCGAGGCAGTTGTACATGAGGGTGGAGGGTTTGCCCCTGATCTCCCCGGGATAAAGGTTCTCGATCGCCTCGGCCTGCCTCGGGGCGCAGTAGGAGAACGCCGAGGCGGCCTGCATGATTTTGCGGCTGAAGGCCCTCCCGGTCCACGTCAGCTTGAGCGGAACATCGCGGAAATCGATGACGTAAGGTATGGAGGTCTTCTTCGACACGCGATGGCAGGTGAGAGCCCCCGAGAAGTCGGGAACGGTGGCCCACAGGAGATCGGGGCGCTCCGATTGCGCCATTTGCGCGGCCCGCTCCACCACCCGTTCGTTCCAGGGAAAGAACCACGAGTCCAAGGGGCGGAAGACCTCGACGAACTTCGTGAAGGAGCGCAGCAGGAGGAACTTCACCCGGCCGAACCCCGCCTGGTGACGGCATTGTTCCACCATGTCGGCGAAGCATGGCGCGCGCACCCGTTCCACTTCGATGCCCTGGAGCCTCTCGTGCCGAAAGCTCGGATCGACCTCCCTCGCACACATCCCGGCTCCGATCGTCAGAACCTTCACGCTCCAGCCGCGGTCTCTGAGCCCGATGGCGAGTTTCGTTACCCGCTGGGCGCCGACCCGTTTGCCGGGGGCGAAGAGCGGAGCAATGATCAGGATCCTCGAAGTCATCCCGTGAAGCTCGTCGTGGGGAACCTCCCCGGAATTCACGAGGCCGATGCGACGCCGGTGGCGGAATCGACGGATTCCGTCTCCCGGACGCCGCCCCGGACCCGGGGGCCTTCATCAGAGAGGATTTCCATCGGGCTGATCTCGTCCATCTGGAG
>CAYPUM010000294.1:0-5373 GCA_964413545.1 uncultured Roseibacillus sp.
CGCTACGACGCGGTGATCAGCAGTGTCTACGAGATCGAGGACTGGAACCGCGGGCTGGAGCGGGCGCCCGAGGTGGCGCTCGTCCGGGTCCGCGACGCCGGCCAGCAGGGGATCGACCTCAACCTCGGCCAGATGATCCGCAGCGCCTTCGAGGTCCCTTATATCGAAATGCAGCAATCGCTGGCCGGCCACCAGGAGCTGCCGTTCCGGATCCACATTCCCGGACGATGGGTGGATTCGTATGTGCCGGCGGAGGGGGCGGGGGTGTAGGGCGGTTTCTTAGCTGACTGACCATGCGCTCCAACGGGATGAACCCGTTGGGGGCGGGGGTTGGAGGGGCGGTTCTGTAGCTGACTGACCATGCGCTCCAACGGGATGAACCCGTTGGGGGCGGGGGGCGGTCGATGGTGCCGGAGGGGTGACTGGATGACCGGGTGACCTGGCCCCAGTCTGGTTTCCCTCACGGACCGGTGGCGACGACGCGCAGGAAGAGCGTCGGGTTGCTGAGCACGTCCGGGGTGGCGCCGTCGAGGTCGACGGTGACGGTCTGGTTGCCGGCGCCGGGGCCGGCGGCGATGGCGTCGGCGGCCGCCGGGGTGACGGTCTGCCAACTCGCGCCTTCGAGGGTGGTCGAGTATTGATAGACATAACTCGCGAGGGTGAGCGCCGGGTCGCGGCGGGTGTAGGTGAAGGTGCCGGCGACCGGGTCGGGCGGGGCGCCGGCCGGGCTGGCCGAGGCGCCGCTGGCCGGGTCGAGGCCGAACAGCCGCTCGGTGTCGTTGGTGAGTCCGTCGCGGTCGAAGTCGTCGCCGGGGCCGGTGTCCGGACCGGGGTAGGTCCACGACTGGCCGGCGGCCCAGGCGGCGTAGTCGTCGGCGCCCGAGCCGAGCGTGCACGAGATTTCCAGCCTCGGGGCATATTCCGCGCCGATCGTATTTTCAGCCGAAGACCACCTGACAAACCTCTGGTTGTTGGTCAGTTCGGTCGTGTCCTTCATGAGCAGAGCCAGGGTCTTGCTGTCGGAGGCCAGCGCATCGGCGACAGCCGTCCGAAAGGCCGTCGAATCGGCGAACGTCCTGTACCCGGCGGTGCCGGGGAGGGCGACCGCGAGACTCTGCAGGAGCGAGGTCAGGGCGCCGCCGTCGGTATCGTTGCCGGGGTCGCCGTCACCGTCGGGGTCGGCCCACGTCGCCACCGTGGCGTCGAACGGGTCCGTTTGATAGAGATCGACTGTGATTGAGGTGAGACCGCGTGTCTGGCCCAGTTCGAAATACAGCACAAGTTCGGCGCTGTGGATGGACTCTGGATTCAGTTCGCTCAACGCGGTGAGATCGAACTGCAAGAGGCCGCGCAACGGGCCGGCTCCGTCGTTGCTTCCGACGAGGATTTGGCCGTAGTCCGGGTAATTGGCATCAGTGTCATCGGCCCGAATCCAGGTGTCCGGTGCGCTGTATGATCCGTCAGGCGACGCGGAGTGCTGGAATGCGATCGTGGCGGTGGTCCCCGGAATCAGGAAGTTGCCCGAGATCGGCAGCGTCCGGTCCCAGATGTCGACGTCCGTGTCGATGGCCAGGGTGGCGGTGTGGGCGCCCGCCGGGGCGCTCGACTCGACGGTGATGTCGATGAACTCGCCGGGGCCGACCACGACCGGCGCGGACTGGCCGCCGACGCCGTTGTCGCTGAGGTCGCTGACCGAGAACACGCCGCCGGCATCATCGGTGACGGTCACGGAGTCGACGCTGATGTTGTTCGCGGCGCCGTTGTTGACGTAGCGCACGGTGCGGGTCGCAACCACCGGGGCGCTGCTCCCGAGCACGATGCCGAAGGCAAGGTCGGGCGCGCCGTTGACCGTGTCCTGGTCGAAGGTCGGGTCGGCTGCCGCGCCGAGGGTCAGGAGGTGGTCCTCCAAGGTGGCCGCATCCAGGGCGTCATCGTAGAGGGCGACCTCGTCAATGGCCCCGGGGAATCCTTCGCCGAGAAAGTTGGCGATGCCGATGTACAGGGGGCCGGACGAGCCATAGTCGCCGGTGACCGTCTTGGTGGCGGTGGTCAGCGTGGTGTCGCCGGCGGTCAGGTCGGCGATGTGCGTGGTGATCGTGGTGCTGCCGCCCGAGACGGTGTAGGTGTTGGCGACGTAATACCAGTGCCCGACCGTGAGCGTTTCCACGAGAGTGAGTTCCTGGCTCGAACTATACGGGTCGCCGATCAGCGTGCTGATGTCGTTCGCGTCCGCGTCCGTGCTGCCCTGATACACGAAGTACCCGCGTTCAGGCGTGCTTGGCCGGGCCGCCACGACGTAGCCGCGGCCGGTCTGCAAGTTGGTGGTGTCCGGGCGGAAGAGCACCTCGACCGTGAGGGTCGTGGGCAGGGTGATCGCGGAACCGGTGCTGAAGCCGCGGGCCAGACTTGCCGTCGGGTGCCCGACGGTGATGACGGACGTGGTGGTGGCGTCGAACCCCGCCGCGCCATAGGTAATCGGGCCGGCCGAGGCGCTATTGAACACTTCGCCGAGGTCAGCCGAGCCCTCCTTGTCCTCACGGCGCTCGGTGTTGTCGGCGCCCTCGAAGGTGTAGTGGTGGATCAGGTTCGGGTGGGCCGTGACCTCGTTGCGGAAATCGAGCACGGTGGCCGGCACGGTGATGGTTCCGGCGAGGATCGCGGCCATGCCGACGGGGATCGGCAGGCGGCGGGACAATGTGGGTTGTGGTTTCATCGGTTGTGGGTTCGTGGTTGGTTGATCGCCTGGGATTGGATTGCTGATGAGAAATGCGCGTGTCGTGGCTACGGCGCCGGCTCCTCGCGCAGCGCGAAGAAGCGCCGCGAGCCGGCCGGGTCGCGCGGCACGGTGAGCAGGTTGGCGCCGGTTCCGCTGGCCGGGATGTTCTCGTGAGTGGTGCTGGCGATGTCGGTGTAGACCGGCCAGGGTGAGTCCGGGGGCGTGGCCAGACTGGTGGCGCTGAGCAGGTCGTACTGCCTGCCACCGACGCTGCCCCATGTGAAGAGGAGGTCGCTGCCGCCGGCCTCGACCGACAGGCTGAGCGGGGGGGCCAGAAGCAGATCGAGGTGGTTCTGCAGGGTGGTCGTGTCCAGAACGCTGTTGTAGAGGGCGACCTCGTCGATGGCGCCGGGGAAGGCGCTTTGCCAGTCCCCATAGATGCTTCCCGGGTTGTGGAGCAGCCCGATGCCCACGGCGTTGGAGAGCGGATAGCTTCCCGAGACGGTCTTCGAGGCGCTCGTGAGGGTGGTTTCGCCGGCGGTGAGATCCGCGACATGGGTGGTGATGGTGGTGTTGCCGCCGGAGATTTGGAAGCTGTTGGCGACGTAGTACCAGTGGCCCGCGCTCAGCGTCTCGACGAGGGTCTGGGTATTGGTTCCGCTCCAACTGCCGCCGATCAGCGCGCTGAGGTCGTCGGTGTCTTTGTCGGTGCTGCCCTGCAAGAGAAAGTATCCGCGGGTGGAGGTGCGCTGGGCGATGATGAAGCCGACCGACGATGTCCCGGACAGGGACATCTGGTCCGGCCGGATGAGCGCCTCGACCGTCAGGGTGGCCGGCAGGGAGATGGCGCCCGTGCTGAAGCCCCGGCCGGCGCCCTCACTTGCCCAATCGCCGCCGCTGCGAGTGGTGACGACGAACCCCGCCGCGTCATAGGTGATCGCGGCGGCCGTGCCGTAAGCCACCTCGGCGAGGTCGGCCGAGCCCTTCTTGTCCCCGCGGCGCTCGGCGTCGGTGGCGCCCTCGAAGGTGTAGTGATGGATCAGGCTCGGGTCGGCCGCCACGGCATCCCGAAGCCGGCCGGCGCCGCGCGGCGGCCCGGCGGCGCCGTCGTCACCGGGCGGCTCGGGATCGGTGAGGAGGTACTGGCGGATCGCGCGGGCGATGTCCTGGCCGAAGGCCCGGCACCGGTCGGGCGTCACCTGCATGCCGGCATTGGTCGAGTAGGGCATTTCGAGGGCGGTGGACACCGTCACGCCGGGCACGGTTCGAAACCATGCCATGGGGGTCTTGTCCCAGCCTTCCCAGCCCGACGGCCAGACCGTGTCGTTGGCGGGCGAGTAGGTGAGCGGGCCCTGCTGGACAGCGTCGAGGTGGTCCAGGAACGCGCGCGCGTTCGACAGGGACGGCTCGTCCGGGTTGAGCACCCAGAAGATCTTGTTGTCGTGGATGTAGGGGTCGTGCAGGTCGAGGGCGATCCGCAGCTTGCCCTCCGACCACGCCGGCAGGAACTCCCTGAGCGCCTGCACGGTCGGGTAGATCGGCTCGTCGATGTAGTCGCGGGCGTGGTCGTGCGGTGCGCGGTTTTTCCCCTGGTCGCCGGCCTCCACGCCGTCCTTGTCCATGAACGGGACCGCCACCACCTCGACGTTGTCCTGGAACCACTGGCCGTCCTCGTCCCCGGCGAGGATGGCGGCCATGATCCCCTCGAGGACCCAACTGGCCATCATCTCGCAGCAATGATGGCGGCAGGTCAGGGCCACCCGGTATTGCGGTTCGCCATCGATCTTGCCGAGGCGCAGCCGTTCCACGTCGCGGCCGCTGCGGTCCTGGCAGAGGGTCTCGACCGCGAGGTGGGGATGGCCCGCATGGCCCGCGAGGAACCCCTGCAGGTCGGCCTCCTGGTAGGGCATCGCATAGCAGAAGCGCGCGCTGTCGGCCTCCGCCCCGAACGTGTACGTGAACGTCGCGCCACTGACGCTGCCGCTTCCCAGCCACGACCAGGTGGACCCCTCGTCCAGGCTCACCGCCGGCCCCTGCAGGTCGATCACGTCGTTGTTCGTGAACCGAAACGTCAGGGTCCTCCCCGCCGCCCCGCGGACGCGGAAATTCCAGTAGAACCACCAGGTGGTGGTGTCGCGAAGGCCCTGGCGCAGGTAGACGTTGTCGCCTTCGATGCGGTCGAAGATGATGTTGCCGCCCGGGTAGTCCGCATCGATCGTGACTTCCGCCGCGGCCCGCGGCGCGGTGAAGCAGCACAGGAGCAGGGCACACAGGAGCCAGCCGGCGTTGCGACGCAGCGGAGTTTGCGCAGGCGGGTTGTTCACGGTGGCGGAAATGGGTCGAATGATGCTTGGCAGACGGCGCGAGGCGGCCGGCACGGCGCGGTCGCGGCGGTTGACACGTAAGAAAAACAACGCCCGCAGACCGCCGGCAAGCATGAGGATTGGTGAAACAGTTAAAACAAGGCTGGCCGGAGGGCGCAAGTCCGGGGCAGCCACGGCTGTAGCTGACTGACCACCGGCTCCCACGACGCGAGGTCGTGGGGGGCCATTTTGGGCGGACGGGGGGCGCTGTAGCTGACTGACCACCGGCTCCCACGACGCGAGGTCGTGGGGGGCCGCCCCCAACGGGTTCACCCCGTTGGAGCGCATGGTCAA
>CAYPUM010000295.1:0-5369 GCA_964413545.1 uncultured Roseibacillus sp.
TCCGCTTCGCCGCCTTGCCAGCCCTCCATCCTCCGGCGCGCCTGCCCATCATCTCGATCTTGACGAACCACTGGCCGGGACCGCTACGGCGAGCGGGCGCGGAGCAAAGCCTCCGCCACGGCGAGGTCGCGGGGGAAGGTGATCTTGGGGTTTGGGAAGGGGTTTTCGACGAGTTGGGTGGCGACTCCGATGGCGGTGGCGGCGGAGACGTCGTCGGTGACGTGGAGGCCGTGTTCGAGGACGTGTTGGCAGGCCTGTCGTGCGATTGCGTATCGGAAGACCTGGGGGGTTTCCATGGCCCGGAGGCGCTCCCGGTCGACGGCGCGGTGGACGAGGCCGTCGGGGCGGACCAGTTGCAGGGTTTCGGTGATGCGGTGCGCGAGGGCGGCGGCGCCGGACTGGCGGGCGCTGGCGATGCAGGATTCGATCTGCTCGGGGGCGACGCAGGGGCGCGCTCCGTCATGGATGGCAACGAGGCCGGGGGCCGGAGAGAGGGCTTCGAGGCCGTTGGCCACGGAGTGGAAGCGCTCGGTTCCGCCGTCGACCCGGAGGACGGTGCGGGAGGCGTCGAAGCCGAGGCACGCGAAACGTTCGGCGGGAGCGACGATTGCGATGGTGTCGATCGAGGGGCAACGCAGGAAGGCGTCCAGGGTCCACTGCAGGACCGGTTTGCCGAGGAGCGGGGCGCGGAGTTTGTCGAAGCCCACCCGGCGGCCCTCTCCGGCGGCGACGATGATGGCGGCGCAGGACATGGACAGCTTAGCCGAGTCTCCGCATCACGGCCTGTGAGAGCGTCTTGCCGTCGGCCCGGCCCGCGGCTCGCTCCTGAAGGATCTTCATGACCTTGCCCATGTCGGCCTTTGACGAGGCGGCGGTTTCGGCGACGGCGTCATCCACCATGGCGGCGATCTCCGTCCCGGAAAGCGGGGCGGGGAGATAGCGCTCGAGGATTTCGATTTCGGCTTGTTCCTTTGCGGCCAGTTCCGAGCGGCCGGCCTGCTGGTATTGCTCGATCGAGTCGAGGCGTTGTTTGACTTGCTTTCGGATGACGGCGACGCTTTCGGCCTCGGTCAACTCCGCCTCTGCGCCGCCTTTCTCGATGGCGGCGTTCTTGAGGGCGCTCTTGAGGGCGCGGAGCGCCGCGAGGGCCACGGCGTTCCTTGCCCGCATGGCGTCCTTGAGATCCCGATCGAGGTTTGATGCAATCTCACCCATGGCGATGATGGTAGAACGGCGGTCGCGGAGGAAAAGGGAAAAGAAATGACTTGTCGAACGTATACAGAGCCCCGGGTGAAGCGGATTCGGGAGTTTGCAGCCATGAAGCTTGTCGTGTCGAGTGCGGGCCTTTCGCTTTGGACCCTCGTCGCGGCGGCCGCCGGCCCGCCCTTCCTGGGCAATGGCATCAAGATCGGCGAGGTGACCGCCGGCACGGCCGTCATCTGGGCGCGGTTGACCGAAACACCGAACTGCAAGCCGCCGCAGTTCAAGCAGCCCGGCGCCACGGGGGAGGTCAGACTGACCGTGAAGGAAGAGGCAGGCGACGGTGTGATTACTCGCACCGCCGGCGTTGATCCCCGGCGAGATTTCACGCACCAGTTCGTCCTGACCGGTCTCAAGCCGGCCACCGCCTATCAAGTCTCGGTGACGCCGGGCGATGCGGAGGATCGGAGTGTGCGAGGCCGATTCACCACCGCGGCGGCGCCGGACCGAGCCGCGCGCGTCGTCTTCACCGTCACCACCGGCCACAAATTCAAGACCATTGATGATCCGGGCCGGGGCCAGAAGATCTACCCCGCGATGCTTGCGCTCGAGCCGAGCTTCTTCGTGCATACCGGAGACATCGTGTATTACGACGGAGACCTTGAGCCGATGGGCGCCACCGTCGGGAAGGCCCGTCTGCACTGGCACCGCATGTATTCCCTACCCAACCAGATCGCGTTTCACCGCCAGACGCCCAGCTATTTCATCAAGGACGATCACGACACCTTGAAGAACGATTGTTGGCCGGGCCAGACCTACGGCGAGCTGACCTTTGAAGAGGGCCGGGCGATCTTTCGCGAGCAGGTGCCGATGGGCGGGAAGACCTATCGCACCATTCGCTGGGGAAAAGATCTGCAAGTCTGGCTGCCCGAGGGCCGGGACTTCCGCAGCCCCAACACGATGCCGGACGGGCCGGACAAGACGATCTGGGGCGGGGAGCAGATCGCGTGGTTCAAGCGCATGGTGGAGCAGTCCGACGCCACGTTCAGGATTCTGGTCAGTCCGACTCCGGTGGTTGGCCCGGACCGCGCCCGCGGCAAGAACGACAACCACGCCAACGCGGCCTTCCGGCGCGAGGGTGACATGCTGCGCAGGTTCCTTGCCGGTCACGATATGATCGTCTGCAGCGGCGACCGCCACTGGCAGTACCACTCGGTGGACGCCGAGACCGGCCTGATGGAGTTCTGTTGCGGCCCGTCAACGAACCGGCACGCCGGTGGGTGGAACCCGGATAAGGTCACCTCGGAACACCGCTTCCTGCGAGTGCGCGGCGGGTTTCTCTCGGTGACGGTGGAGCGGATCGACGGCACGCCCACGGCTGCTTTCCGCCATCACGATGTCGACGGGAAGAGCGTCAACGAGGTGCGCCTGACTCGATGACCGGCTGGTGCCGGCTCCGGCGAGGCAAGCCCGCGTTTTCAAGGAGTCGAGGAGCCGGCCGGTTGCCGAGCCGGGAAACGCCAGTTCCTTGCCGGAGTCAGTCTTTTGGAGGTTGCGGGGGCTGAGGGCGTCTGACACGGTGCCGGAATGAAGGCGAAGGTGGTTTCCGCCGGGTCGGTGGTGTTGGTGATCCTGGTGCTTGCCGGAGTGCTGTTGGCGGCGGGCCAGAACAAGACCTGGATTGATCCGGAGGTGGCGATGCGCGAGGACCCGGACTTCGCGGTCCAGGGCGAGTATGCCGGAAAGGGGTCTGGCCTGCGGGTGGCCGCTCTCGGTGACGGGAGGTTCTGCCTGACGCGCTACAACGGCGGACTTCCGGGAGCGGGCTGGGACGGCGATCCGGTCGCGCACGAAGTGACGGACCGCGAGGGTGTGAGGAATGCCACGCGAGACGCGAAGAAGATCGAGCGCACAAGTCCGACCCTTGGGGCACGCCCTCCGGAAGGCGCAATGGTCCTCTTTGACGGGAAGGTCCGGCCACCGTTGCGGGGTGAGGCGCGGGACGGGATCTTGTGGGAGGGGGCGAAAGCGCCGGGGCCTCACGGGGATTTCCGGTTGCACCTTGAGTTCCGGGTGCCCTATCGGCCGAAGGAACCTCTATCGAGCCAGGACCGGGGCAACAGCGGAGTCTATCTGCTCGGCCGTTACGAGGTGCAGATCCTTGACAGCTTCGGGCTGGTCTGCGATCGGGAACAAGCGGGGATTCCTCTCAAGTCGAATCCCAAACAGTGGGTTGCAAGCCTCTACAAGTTCAAGGCGCCGGACATTCCGATGGCCTACCCGCCGCTACGCTGGCAGACCTACGACATCACCTTTCGCGCGCCGCGCTTCGACGCGGACGGGAAGAAGATCGCGAACGCCGTCGTGACGGTGCTTCACAACGGGGTGAAGGTCCACGACGCCGTCGAACTGCCAAAAGGAACCGGACGCGGTGGATGGAAACGGGAAGTGGCGGCCGGCCCCATCCTCTTCCAGGACCACGGCGAACCGGTGGCCTTCCGCAACATCTGGCTGGTCGAGGAACGACCGGCGCCACGTCGAGGAGGCGCCGGCCCGTCCGCCGGGAAGTGAAAAGAGTGGAGGGGTCCGGGAGTGGTTCTCAGGAAGGTGGCGCGACTTCGAGGAGGGCGCTGAGTTTGTGGTGGAAGTCGCAGCGGACCTTCCATGCCTTGGGGCCTTGGTATGTCGGCGGATGAAGCGGCTTTGGCAAGAGGGGGTCGTTGCGGATGGCCCGCCACCAAAGGCTGCGGTCTTCTTCGAGGATCTTCCGCACGCGTGGCGGCGATAACGAGGTTTTCCGCGATTCCCCGGCCACATTTTTGGCGAATTCGATGTATTGCCGATAGGCGTCATTGATGGGCCGGAGGTCCCACGCCTTGGCGGCGATTTGCTCGGGCCGCTGCCTTCGTGGCGGTTGGCCTGTGAAGACAAGGACTTTTGAGTGGTATTCTTACTGGTGGGTGAGGAGTTTTTCGGTGTATTTGGCGAGGAGGTCGGCTTCGAGGTTGACGAGTTGGCCGGGTTTGGCGGTTTGGAGGTTGGTGACCTCGATGGTATGGGGGATGATCCAGAAGATGGCGGAGGTTGGGGTGAGGTCGGCGATGGTGAGGGAGATGCCGTCGACGGCGAGGGATCCTTTGTCGATGCAGTATTTGTGGATGTGGGAGGGGAGGGAGACTTCGAGGCGGTGGTCCTGGCCGCGTGGGGAGAGGTCGAGGATCCGGCCGGTGGCGTCGACGTGGCCTTGGACGAAGTGGCCGCCGAGGCGTCCGTCGGCGGGGAGGGGGCGTTCGAGGTTGGCGAGGCCGCCGGGGGTGAGTTCGCCGAGGGAGGTGACTTCGAGGGTCTGGGCGAGGAGGTCGAAGGAGGCGTGGCAGCCATCGAGGGCGGCGATCGTGAGGCAGCATCCGTTGACGGCGACGGATTCGCCCACGGCGAGTTGAGCGGCGAAGGGAACGGCGAGGGTGAGTCGGGCCTGTTCGCCACGGCGTTCGAGGGAATGGACCTTTCCGACGGTTTCTACCAGACCAGTGAACATGAGGGGGTGACGGGGTGAGGGGGGGATTATCCAGCGAGGCAAGCCTCGGACCATGATACAGGATACAGGATGCAGGATGCAGGGAACACGGGACTGCATCCTGAATCTTGCACCCTGCATCAGGCAGGGAAACCTTGCTGCCGGAAAACTTGACTCATTTGTGACGACTTCTGGATTTCAAGGATTCTAGTGGGCGTTGTGGGCGGGGTCGGGGGCGCGGGTGTCGACCTGTGGCGGGGGATAGGAGTGGTGGGGGTCCGGCGCAGGGGGTCCCTTGACCATGCCGGGAGTGACGAGCAACATGAAACAGGCTGCCATGATGAGGGTGGGGATGATGGCGGAGATGGCGAGGTTGAGCGGGGAGACGCCGCCTTCGAAATAGCGGCCGAGGAGCGATTGGCCGGCCGGGTTGGGGGCGTTGGCGATGACGGTGAGTCCGCCTCCGGTGACGGCGCCGGCCACCACCGCGTATTTGGCGGCGGCGGCAAGGCCGGGGGCCTGGGCGGCGAGGTAGGTCACGGCGGCATTGTCGTTGAAGGCGGTGAGGATGGTGGCGCCGATCATGAGGGCCCAGTTGTTGTCGATGGAGGCGAGGGTGAGGGAGATCCACCAGGCCTGGCAGCGGCCGTGG
>CAYPUM010000296.1:0-5359 GCA_964413545.1 uncultured Roseibacillus sp.
TTCGGGCAGCTTCTCCGGGGCGGGCACTTCCTGAGGGTCCAGTTCGCCGAGGTTTTCCAGATCAAGCGGCCCGGGCGTGAGGAGCGGCGTTTCTTCGATGGGCTCCAGTTCACCTTCGAGCACGATGACATCTCCGGCCTTGAAGCCGGCCTTTTCCGCCGGGGTGTCGGGTCGCACCTCGTTGACCACCACCCCTTGGGCGTCCACTTCGAGAGCCTCGGCCACTTCGGCATCGAGGGGCGCCAGCGAAACGCCGAGGTATCCCCGCGTGATCTCGCCGTGCGCAATGAGTTCCTCCGCAATCCGCACCGCGGTGTTGATCGGAATGGCGAACCCGATCCCGATGTTGCCGCCGCTCCGCGACATGATCGCAGTGTTGATCCCGACGACTCTTCCCTTGTTGTCAACCAAGGCGCCTCCGGAATTGCCGGGGTTGATCGAAGCATCGGTCTGAATGAAGTCGTCGTACCCCGTGATGTTGAGGTTGTCCCGCCCCACGGCGCTCACGATCCCCGAGGTCACGGTGTGATTGAGTCCGAAAGGCGAGCCGATCGCGAAGACCAGGTCGCCGGGCTTGAGCACCCCGCTGTCGCCGATCGTGGCGGCAGGAAGTCCCCCGGCTTCAATACGGATCACCGCGAGATCGGAAGACGGATCGGTCGCCACGATCCCGGCGTCATGCTCGACGCCCGAAGCCAGTTGGACCTTGATTTCGTCGGCATGCTCCACAACGTGGTTGTTCGTCAGGATAAGGCCGCCCTCGGTCAGGATCACTCCCGATCCCAGCCCTTGTTGTTTGGGCATGCGAGGGCCCCGGGGCCGGGACCACCGCGGATCGGGCCCGAACCGCTCCCCGAAGAAGTCGCGGAACGGATGGCGGTCAAAGAAGCGCTCCATGTCCGGCATCCGCTCGCGGAGCCGCACCGCCTCCCGCGTCGTGAAAATGCTCACCACACTGGGGGAGACCTTTTCGACCACCGCGGAGTACCCTCCCATCGGGCCGGATCGCTCCGGCGGCGACTTGTCGACCTTCAATTCCAGTTCCGTGCCGCCGCCGCGGTGCTCCGCGATCGCAAACCCGACCGCAATCACGCCGGCTGCCATGATGCCAGGCACAATGTATTTCCTCTTCATGAGTTGGTTCCCTTTCTTTTTTCTGGTTGTTCTCTTTCCCGGGATGTCCGTCCCGGGCTGACTGGTTGAAAGCTACTCCCCCCGCCTTACCGGCGCCTTTCCGGAAGATTACAAATCGGCAAGGTTGCGGGACGTTCCGCGATGCCTCCTCCCTCCGCTTGCACGACCCGCGGGAACCTCCTACCCTGCCGGTCCCTTGAAGATCCTTGTCATCGAAGACGACGAGAAGATCGCAGGCTTCGTCTCGAACGGGCTTCGTGAGCGCGGCTACGCCGTGGACGTCGCCCACGACGGCCGGAACGGGTCGGACCTTGCGCAATCCGCACGCTACGACGCCGCCGTCATCGACATCATGCTGCCGGAAGTGGACGGGCTGACCATCATCGAAGAAATGCGGGCCGCCAACATCCGCACCCCGGTCCTGATCCTCAGCGCGCGGCGCAGCGTGGACGACCGCGTGAGGGGCCTGAAGGCCGGAGGAGACGACTACCTCGTGAAGCCCTTCTCATTCTCCGAGCTCGACGCCCGCATCGAAGCGCTCATCCGCCGCGCCATGCCCGCGAACTCCGCCGCGCCGCCGGGCGTCCTCCGGGTGGCCGACCTCGAACTCGACCCGTGGAAACACGAAGTGCGCCGCCAAGGCGAATCGATCACGCTCCAACCGCGCGAGTTCCGCCTGCTCGAACTGCTCGCCCGCAACGCCGGACGCGTCGTCTCCAAAACCACCATCCTCGACAGCGTCTACGAATACAACTTCGACCCCCAGACGAATGTCGTGGACGTCCTCGTCCACCGCCTGCGCGCCAAGGTGGACAAGGATTTCGAACCGAAACTGATCCACACCGTCCGCGGGGCCGGCTATGTCCTCCGTTCCTCATAAGAGCTCCACCGGCCTGCAGCTCAGCGTCAGCCTCGGGCTCTTCTACGCCGTCTTCTTCCTTGCCGGATTCCTCGCCATCTTCCTCGTGGCGGAGTGGCTCCTGCAAACCAGCATCGCCGGCAAGGAACGCGAGATCATCAGCGAACGCCTCGCCGAATACCGCGCCTCGTTCCTCCGCGGCCGGGTCGAGGAACTCCGGACCCGCTTCCGCGACCAGAACCTTCGCAACGACGACCTCGTGTTCGTCCGCATCGAGGGACCCGGCGCGAGCCTCCTCCTGTTCAGCAACCCCCGCGGGCGGCGCTTCCTCGACCCCGCCGAGTTGGACCGTCTCGCGGGCCCGCCCATCGTGACGACGCTGGTCACCGGCGACCCCCGCAACATCTGGACCATTGCCTCCGCCACCGTCCAGGGGACCTACCTCCTGCAAGCCGGCCGGATCTCGACCGGCGCCTTCCGCCCCGTCGAGACGTTCCGCCGCGCCTTCCTGTGGTCGATCGTGCCCGCCACCCTCGTCGCGCTCCTCGCGGGAGGCCTTCTGAGTTACCGCGCCGTCAAACCGGCCCGCGACCTGACCCGGACCGTGCGCGAGATCCTCTCGACCGGCGCGCTCGACAAGCGCGTCCCGCTCGGCCGGCGCCGCGACGACTTCACCGAGATGGGCCGCCTCTTCAACCAGCTCCTCGAGCGCAACGAGGCGCTGATCCGCTCGATGCGCGAAGCCCTCGACAACACCTCGCACGACCTGCGCACCCCGTTGACGCGGCTCCGGGCGGGCGCCGAGTCGGCCCTCGCCCGCCACGACGACCCTTCCGCCGCCCGTGAAGCGCTCGCCGACTCGCTCGAAGAGTCCGAGCGCATCCTCAGGATGCTCGACACCCTCATGGACATCGCGGAGGCCGAAACCGGCACCATGCCCCTCGATATCGGGAAACTCGACCTCCCCCCGCTGATCCGCGAGGTGGTCGAACTCTACGAAGTGGTCGCCGAAGAAAACGGCATCCTTGTCGAGACCCGCCTGCCGCCGGAACTCCTTGTCATGGCCGACCCCGCCCGCCTGCAGCAGGTCGTCGCCAACCTCCTCGACAACGCCCTGAAATACGGCAACCATGGTGGCAAGGTCGACATCGAGGCCCATGCCGCGGGCGACACGGCGGAAATCCGCGTCCGCGACGACGGCCCCGGCATTCCGACCGACGAACTCCCCCGGATCTTCGACCGCCTCTACCGCGGCGACCGCAGCCGCTCGAAACGCGGCCTCGGCCTCGGCCTCAGCTTCGTCCGCGCCGTCGTCGACGCCCACCACGGCGCCGTCACCGTCGACAGCCGCCCCGGCCACGGAACCACCTTCACCGTCCGCCTCCCGCGCACGTGATGCCCGGCCAAGCCGTTCCGCATGGCATCCGAATTGTCAATTGCCCATGGCGCCCGGACGGCGGCGTCCGCCTGATGGCCGCACTTATCGTCGCCGGAGCCACTCCGGGCTGCCGTAGCGGGTTCCGGCCAGTTCCTCCACGGCCTCCGGGTTGAGTTCGCCCTGCCACGGCTCGACAACCCGCGCAAGGGCCTTCCCCAAGTGCCCCGTCAATCCGTCGAGCTTGGCGGCTGCCACGCTGCCCTGGTGCAACAGACCTTTGCGTGTCCGGCGCTGGCCGGCACCCGCGAGCTTGCGACCGCGGGTCCCCGCCACATCCCATTGCACCGGATTCTCGAAGCACAATTCCGAGTTCTCCCCGCTGTCGCTCTTCACCAGCGATGCCATGATTCCCATCTCCGCCAGCGCCTCCGCCACCGCCCCGTGGATCCGCCGGTAGCTTTCCGCCCCCCTCAGATTTGCGATTTCTTCGTGGCGCGGCACCACGAGCGTGTAGGTCCGGTCGCCACGGTGATCGACGATTCCGCCGCCGGTCAGCCGGCGGACCAGCCGAAGCACGGGAAGGTCCACCTGCCTCCGGACCTCCCCGAATCTCAGGAAATACCCGAAGCTCGCCCAGTCCCCCTCCCAATCGTAGACCCTGAGGAGCGGAGCGTCCGCCGCCGTCTCAAGCAACCACTCGTCAACCGCCATGTTCTCCGGCCCCGGGCGCGGGGTGCGGTCCCGCCACACCACCAACCGCTCGAAGACCACCGGCACCCGGGCAGGCTACAATTCCTTCAAGCGATTACAATCCGTTTACAAACGGACCACCCCTCGCCAGATATCCTGCCCGGACCATGAAGACACTCACCTTGATGCTTGCCGCCCTCGTTTCCGGCGCCGTCCTCGCGCCGGCCGGCAACCCGAAAACGAACAACCCCGCCGCAAGGGCCACCAACCAGCTCGGGCTCGACCTCTACCGGCTCCTCGCCGGCAGGGAGAAGAACCTCTGCCTGTCCCCCTACTCGATCCAGACCGCCTTCGCCATGACGACCAATGGCGCTGCGGGCCGGACCCTCGACGAGATGCTCAAGGTTCTGCACTACGAATCCGGCCTTGACCCGGTCAACGAGGCCTTTGCGGCCCTCGCCTCCGACTTCGCCATGCGGCAACAACGGGCCGCGGATCGCGCGAAGAGGACGAAGCAGGACCAGCCCTCCTTCGAACTCCTCGTCGCGAACCGCCTCTTCGGCCAGGAAGGCTATCCCTTCGAAAAACCCTTCCTCAACCTGCTTGAAACAAAATACCGCGCCCCGCTCCAGTTGGCCGACTTCAAGAACGCCTTCGCGCGCGAACGCGAAACAATCAACGAGTGGGTCGAGAAGCAGACCCGCGAGCGCATCGAGGATCTCCTGCCCGAAGGATCGCTGAACGACATGACCCGCCTCGTCCTCGTCAACGCCATCTACCTCAAGGCCGCATGGGTCCACCAGTTCAAGAAGTCCTCCACCGCCCCGGCGGCCTTCCATGTCGCCCCCGATCGAAGCGTCGAGACCCCCACCATGCGCAACACGGCCCGATTCGGATACGCGAAGGAAGACGGCTTCACCGCCGTCACCCTGCCCTATGCCGGGAACTTCGCCATGCTGGTCCTCGTCCCCGATGCGGTCGACGGCCTCGCGGCCGTCGAACCAGCTCTCCGCGCCGATCGCCTCGCCTCGCTGGCGGTCCTCCCCACCCGCAAGGTCGATCTCCACTTTCCAAAGTTCAAGATCGAAGCCGGAACCGTCCCGCTGAAGGACGCCTTCCAAAAACTCGGCATGAAGCTGGCCTTCAATCGGAAGCACGCCGACTTCGGCCGCATGACCGCCGACAAGACCCTGCCCGGACTCTACATCGACAACGCCTACCACAAGACTTTCATCGAGGTCGATGAAAAGGGCACCGAGGCCGCCGCCGCCACCGCCGTCGTCATGGCCCAGAAAACG
>CAYPUM010000297.1:0-5338 GCA_964413545.1 uncultured Roseibacillus sp.
CACGGAGGCCCAGATTCGAAGGCCTTAGCATGCTCTCCATGCACACAGAGCTTGTGTCAATTACGGGGTCGAGGATGATCTTGACATACATCATGCGTTCGCGGTGTTCTCTTCAAAATCTCTTCTTGCCGCTGGGGTCTCCCAAGCCGTCTTTGCGCCCACGGATGCCCAAACAGGATGTTGTTCGTGCCACGCGAGGAACTTCGGCGGGATCGGGTCGGCGGTGGTCGCCTCGGGTCTGGTTTTTTCCCGGGACGCCTTCCGTTTAGGCGGTTGGCCGTTGCCCCTTGCCCAACGGTAGTCAAAGACGGCGCGCCAGCTTTTGATCCGTTGCCCGTCGATACGCCAATCGGCTGCCTCGAATTCCTGGTGGAAGTCGTTTGCGAACCTTGCGGGCACCTTTCGCTCTGCGGCGTAGTCGACCACCTCATGCACCTTCGGCGCAGCCACAACCCTACCAAGGGTTTGGTTCGGGTTTTCTTTAGGGTTTTGGTTTGGGTTTGGTTTGGGTTTACCTGACACACTGTCGGGAACCTCCGTCGGAATGTCAGGAACTCCTGCGTCAATGTCATGAACCTCTGCGCCGCTGTCAGGAACCGCCGCACCGTTGTCGGGAACCGCCGCACCGTTGTCGGGAACCGCCGCACCGTTGTCGGGAACCTTATCGGCAGTTCCTGACACAGTGTCGGGAACTGCAACCAGTTCGTACAAGTTGCAGGCGCCGTCCTTGAACTTGTGCCCCCGGCTGACGATGCGAATGGCGCCGTCATCGTCCTGAAGGCTAGCCAGACAACGGGCAACAGTCCTCTCGGAGACTCCAGCCTCGTTCGCAATGGTTTTTTCTGACGGCCAGCAGCATTCGTGCTCCGACTTGCCGGGATGAAACGCGGCGCGGTTGGCCAACGCCCACAAGACAGCACGCTTCACGCCCCTGATGTGATGCGCCTTGGCGACCCAGTTCAGCGCGTCATTGCTCATCGCGGATCGCCCTCCTCCCGGTCTAGCTGAAAGACCTCGCCCTGCGCTTCGTGGCAGTCGCGACAAAGCAGGTCGCCCCACATGCCGGGTCGGATTCCAAACCAGCAGCCGCACCGGGCGCAGCAGGCGGAAACCGGCGGCGGGTCGGGGTCGAAAGGGGAATCGTCAGACATGGCAGGTTCTTCCTTGCCTTGCCCCGAATTGACGCTACGCTGCTTCTAACAGTTAATTCTAGCAGCCGCCGCGCCTTCCGGGGAGCGGCGGCGTTTTACTGGGGGGCGCGTCGGCGCCGTGTCCGCTTCTCCGCAACCGCAGCCAGCGATTGCAGGCGGTCGACTTCCGCCGCGGGCACGATGATTGCGCCCAGGCCGCGAATCACCCGCACGTCACCCGCGTACATCCGGCGATAGGCCCAGGTGCGGCTCTTGCCGAAGAGCTCGGCGAACTCCTCGAGCGAATAGCCCGCTCTGCCGACTTGCTTTTTTGCGTCCTTGATCATAGTGGCTGCATTATAGCCACAATGATCCCGCTTGTGATGGGGGACGCGTGTCCACGCGTCCCCACCCTAGCCCTCAAGGACCAGGTCCTTGCCCCGCGAGTAGACGGCGCGGACGGAGGTTGTGCCGGCTCGCCTCAGTCCGTAGTGGCGACATCGGTCTCGGACAAAGTCAACGTCGGTAGGGGTATCGTGGATTATGGAGAAAAACTGCGTCAGCGCGTCCCATGTCCACTCGTTGAGCGGAGCGGGCAGGGGTGGGAACGCCTTTTCCCAGCAAACGACCAGCACTCCGGCGGTCGCGTCGTGGGTGCCGTCAAAGATTGCCTCTTGCCTGTCCGTGGCTTTCACAAAGCTTCGCACCGCCGGAAGATCCCCCTCCTCAACTACCACCTCGCCGATGAACTTCTCGAGCTTTTCCCGTTGCTCGACGTCCAGCTCGACGCCCAGAGAAATGCCTCTCCCCATCCATCTGAGGAAGTCGCCCTTTGTCGCTTCCGAAGGATCGGAAATGATGCGGGGCGGCATGAGCGCTTCCGCCAAGAATTTCGGGACCCCTTTCCCGCCCTCAGAAAACGTCCATTCGTGGACTATTCGGGGGAAGATGGCCTTTGCTTCCGAAATTGAAATCGTCGCCCTCATGCCTTGACCCTTTCGGCCTGGGCTGCGGAATGGTCGTCGGTCAGATGCCCATAGACTTTTGCGGCGAGTACACCTCCGTCCTTGTGGCCGAGCCAGCGGGAGAGGGTGGGGAGGTCGACGCCTGACTCGAGGCATCGGGTCGCGAAAATGTGGCGGAGGTCATGGAGCCGGAGGTGGGGAAGTCGGAGACGCAGGCAGGCGTTCTTGAGCGCCTCGTGTGGGAGGCAGAGAATCACGGGGTCATCGGGGCCGTGATTCTGAACCTCGCGGATTTCGGCCAGCAATTCCTTCGCAGCCGGAATCAAGGGCACGCGCCGCACCTCGTCATTCTTCTGCATCCGGACAATGATCGCTGTTTCCTCGATGTCTCTCCACCGCAGGGCTCGCGCATCGCCCTTGCGAAGTCCCGAGTAGGCGAGGAAGCGAACCGCGAATGATGCGGCGCGGCTGTTGGCTTTCTTCTGCCCCTGAATCTCGACAACGATCCGCTCGAAATCGTCGCGGGTCGGGATGTCGTAACGCTGCTGCTCGACCTTGCGGCGCTTGATTTTGCGGGTGGGATCCGCGGCGACGTGCCCCGCGTCGAGAGCCCGCCGAAACAAGTAGCGCCAGAGCACGATGGCTCCATTGGTGCGACTCGCCGCGTGGGCCTTCGAGTGCTCCCGCTTCCACGCCTCCATGTCGGCGGCGCGCACCTTGTCGAGCCGCATGTCGGGGTCGGGAAAGGCGCGTATGATGGTCGGGACAAGGCGCTCGTAGTAGAGTCCCGTGTTTCGCGACAGGTCGGGATTGTCCATCTTGTCCCTGGCGGCCTCCGCGAGAGCGAGACGCACCGTGGGAGCTGAGCCGCGGTTCGTTGCCCCGCGCAGCCGTTGGACGGTTTCATCGAGCCGGTTCTTGGCGACGCTGAGGAGGTCCGTGTTCAGGCTCTTCCATACGTCCTTGCCTTGCACCCTCACCTTGGCGTAAAAACGCCCTGAGGGCTGGTGCTTCCACAACAGCGGCGTGCCGGTCTTCTTCCAAGTTTTTCTACCCTTCTTTTTCATGCTTTTGCGATTTGTTTCAGCAGCAGGGTATAAAAAGAGGGTAGAAGAACAAGGGAAAATCTTCATAACCCGTTAAGCCGGCGTGGCGGAATTGGTAGACGCGCGCGACTCAAAATCGCGTTCCCTCGGGAGTGTGGGTTCGAATCCCACCGCCGGTAGGGGGTGGGACGAGAACGCAGTTCGAATGCGCCGTCGCCCGTGGCGACGATCCTCAGGAGACGCCGCAGGCGGACTTGGGCATGGACGGAGCGTAGCGGAGTCAATCCCACCGCCGGTCTTCTCTTGAATGACGCACGACGGGATCGGGAAGCCGGTCATTCGGGTTTCATTCGTCATTGCCCCATCCCCTTGGGCGGGCCGAGGATTTCGCGGAGGACGATGGCGTCGCGGGCACTGGAGGGGGTGGCGAGGAGTTGGCGGACGCGGGAGCGGTGAGGGAGGCGTCGTGAGCGCCGGGTGCCGATTCCGACGGCTTGGACGCGTTCGAGGGCGCGTTGTTCGGCGGCGCTCAAGGTGGGGCGCTTTGGCGGCGTTGGGGGGCGGAATCCGGGGGCGGGTGCCGGGGCCGGGGTGGGTTTCGGCGGGGGAGGGATGAAGCGCTTGGCAGGCAGGGGAGGCGGCGCTTCCGGCATTGGAGGGGGCGCCGTTTCGGGCCGGACGAAGGGCGGGGGTGGGGGTTCGGATTCAGCGATGGTGTCGGGAGCGGGTTCGTTCCAATCGTCGAGGCTCCGCTGCCGCTCGGCGATTTCGCGGCGCGCTTCCTCGTAGAGGTCCTCGAAGGTCATGCCGTCCTCGTCCTCGTCTTGCTCCGCGGCGCGGTTCTTCTTCATGTTCTCCATGATCCAGCGCAGGGCGCCGATGACCATGATGACCAGGATGAGGAGGGCCTGGGGGTCGATGAAGTCGAAGACGTCCATCAGGATTGCTGTTCAGGGGCGGGGCCGGTGTCGTCGGCGATGGAGCTGCGCATGTCGGTGTCGGCCCGGACGTTCTGGTAGCGGACGTAATCCATGATGCCGAGGTTTCCGGAGCGGAAGGCTTCGGCGATGGCGAGGGGGACTTCGGCTTCGGCCTCGACGACGCGGGCGCGCATTTCCTGGGTGCGGGCCGCCATTTCCTGTTCGGAGGCGACGGCGGCGGCGCGGCGCATTTCGGCCTTGGCCTGGGCGACCTGCTTGTCGGCCTCGGCCTGTTCGGTCTGGAGGCGGGCGCCGATGTTGTCGGCGACGTCGACGTCGGCGATATCGATGGAGAGGATCTCGAAGGCGGTGGCGGCGTCGACACCTTTCTTGAGGACGAGGTGGGAAATCGAGTCGGGGTTTTCGAGGACGTTCTTGTAGGAGGCGGCGGAACCGACGGAGGTGACGATGCCCTCGCCAACGCGGGCGATGATGGTTTCCTCGGTGGCGCCTCCGACGAAGCGGTCGAGGTTGGTGCGGACGGTGACGCGGCCACGGACGTTGACGGCGATTCCATCCTTGGCGACGGCGGTGATCTTGTTGATGCCGGCGGCGGGGCTGGGGCAGTCGATCACCTTGGGGTTGATCGAGGTGCGGACGGCTTCCAGGACGGTTTTGCCGGTGTCCTTGGTGGCGAGGTCGATCGCGCAGGCGCGGTCATAGCTGAGGTTGATGCCGGCCTTGTCGGCGGCGATGCAGGCGAGGACGACATTGCTGACGTCGCCACCGGCGAGGTAATGCGCTTCGAGTTGGTCGGTGGTGAAGTCGAGGCCGGCCTTGACGGCCGTGACGCGGCTGTCGGTGATGGCGGAGTAGGGCACTTTGCGGAGAGCCATTCCGATGAGGCTTCCCCAACTGACGGGCGCCTTGGCAAGCCATGCGCGGAGCCACGTCTTGAAGAACTTGACGATGACAAGGAACAGAACCAGCCCGACAAGGGTGGCGGCACCGAGCAGGATATAGGGCAGCATGTCCATGCCGTGAGCATAGAAGGGGCGGAAGCCGATGCAAGCTTGGGGGACGGATTTGAGCGACTTCGAGGGGCGGGTTGTGTTCTCCTCGGTTCTCTGGTTGGCGTGGGGGTTTTTCCTGTGGGCGCCGCCGTCCCCGGCGGCGTTGTGTGGCGGGCGGGAGTTTTGGGGTTTTCAGTGGCCGGGGCGGGGCGTTGAATGGGGCCGATGCCGGGGGAGCATCGGACGATCGGGATGATGGCGGGC
>CAYPUM010000298.1:0-5319 GCA_964413545.1 uncultured Roseibacillus sp.
CGAGCACCGCGTCGTGATCACGGCGGGCGGCCCCTGCGGCGGCTTCGGCAGTGTGGAGACGCTCAAGCAATTGCTCGACCGTGGCGCCCACCGCCTCGCGCATCGTCTGGGCGTGCACGCGGGCGCGTTCGGCACGGTCGCGCTTCTCGTCGCGCCAGCGGAGGAGCCGTTCTTCGTCCTCGATCGCCCGGGCCTCGCGCTCGGTGGCGCGGCGGTGATCTTCGACGGTGTCGAGGTAGCGCTCCCACGCGCTCCAGAGCGGGATGGCCCGCCTATCGAAGTCGTCGACGGCCGCGACGAACTCGTCGAGTTTCTCCGGTTCCGCCCATGCAGCCAGGCCCATGTCCGCGGCATCCGCGTCGCGGCGGGCGATGGCTTCGTGGAGGTGGTGCTCGGCCTCGGTCATGCGGCCTTCAGCCTCGATCATGTGCGCCTTATGTCCCTGCAGGGCGTCGCGCTCCGCCTCGAGTGCAATCGCGAGTTCTTCGACCGGCCGGGAGGGTGGCGCGGCGCGGCACTCGGCGTCGAGCCGGACGGCGCGGCCGTCCAACTCGGATTCCCGCGCGGCAAGTTGCTCCAACTGCCCGGTCACCTCGCGGAACTGCGCTTCCAACGCGGCAATACGACGCAGGCGGGCCGCTTCGCGGGCCCGATGCCCGAGGTATTCGGAAGCCGGCTTGTGCCAGCTTCCGAAGTGCGGACCGTTGGCCCAATGACCGTCGCGAGCCACCCAGCATCCGGCCGCCTCGCGATGGTTTCCGACCCGGCGCAGCAAACCCGCAATGGCCTCGCAGCCTGCCTCGGGCCGCAGAATGACGGCGAGGCTCTTCTCCAACGCCAGCTCGTCCCCCCGCGCCACGGCAAGGAAATCGTCGTCCGCGGCCTCCGCGTCGAGGCGGCCGTCCGGGCACACCCAGGCGTCGAGCAACCCCGCCGATTCCAAAGCCGCCTCCCAGCCGGAGCGCTCGTCATCGGGGATCTCATCGCGAAACTCGCACCAGCGCCAGAACGGGGCGCCGGGGCGACCGGGCGGGCGTGGCGCGCGAGCCGGCCGCGCCGGCGGTTCCGGTTGGCGGCCTTCGCGCAGGCGGGCGAGTTCCCCGCCCACTTCCGCGCCTTCCGCTTCGAGCCGTTCCCTCCTGCTTGTCAGATCCCTGCGGACCTCGGCAAGTTCCCGATGCACATGGTCGCGGCCCGCTACGAGCCGCCCGGCCAAGGGGGGATCGCCGACGCGGTCGCCGACCCAGCCCGACAACGCCGCGGCCCAGTCGTGCCCGCGGGGAAACGCGTCCGCGTGCAGCTCGACAATGGAGGCTTCCCATCTGGCCACCGCCTCGCCGAAGGCCTCGGTCTCCTCGTCGAGCCGGATCCCGGATTCACGGACCTTCTCTTCGGCCGCCGCGACCGCCGAGCGGCGTTCGTCGAAGCGCTCACGCTCACGGTCAAGTCGCGACCGGCGGCCGGCGACCTCTTCGTTGCGTTGCCGCAGGTGGACGATGCTCCGCCTTCTCACATCCACCAACTCGCCGGCGCGGGACCGTTCCGCGGCCAGCTCCGCCGTTTCCCAGTCGAACCATTCCGCACCCGGCATTGCGATGATGCCATGAGCCTCGGCGAGCCGGGCGTGACCTGTTTCGACCTCGCCGCGCCGCTCCCGGCATCGCCTTGAAGAGTCCTCCCGCTCCGCGGCGGCCGATTGACGGCTTCGTTCCGCCCGCTCCCACTCGGTTTGCGCCGCCCCGGCTTCGCTCCGGCACTCCCCGGCGCGGCGCACGGCTTCCTCAAGCTCCCTTCTGCTGCGCATCTCGGGACTGTCGCGGAGGGTCGCGATTTCCTCCTCGACGGCGGTGCGGCGGGCCTCAAGATCCGCCGCCTCGGCGCGGGCCGCGGTCTGTGCGGCGGTGTTCTCCTCGCTCTGGCCATCGAGCGCGCGGAGATCGCGGCTGGCGCCCTCGAACTGGCTGTGGCCGATGCGCACCACCTTGCACAACCGCCGGATGGCGACGGCGAGATACTGCCGGTACCCGTCGCGGAACGTCTCGACGCTTTCGAGCATCTCACGGTGGTCGTCGTAGCGCCGCCGATCACTGTCGAGACCCTGAAACGACTCCGCCACTTCCTCGATGAGCGCCTCCCCCACCGGCGGCAGTGCCTCGCTCAACGCCGCCGACAGCACGTCCTCCTTCATCTCGCGCATCAACTGCGGCTGGCGCAGCTGGATCAGCAGATCAATGAGCGGGGAATACCGGCTCCCGAGCTTGAAGAGGGCGTCATCGACCGCGACCCGATACTCGCCCGCCTTCTCGTAGATCGACCCAAGACCGCGCTCCTCGAACTCCGCGGCAAGCTGCCGCCGGCCCAGCGGAACGCGGTTCTTCGCCAACTGGAAGTCCCGTCCGACGCGGCGCGGGCTGATGAAGAACCACCGCCTGGGGCTCCCGCCGCCCTTTTGCGCCTCCAAGCCGCAGCCGAGCGTCAGGTAGCGGGGTTCGCCGTCCTCGAGGCGCCCGAACTCGATCCACGTGTATCCGGTGCGCTGTTCGTAGCGGTCCATCAACAAGTGCCACTCCATCCGCTTGGCGGGATCGCGGTCCGGCTCGACCCGATGGGGCGACAACTCGCCGTCGAGCAGGAACGGCAGTTGCAGCGCGAGCACCCGGGACTTGCCCGAGCCGTTGTCGCCGCGCAGCAGGAGCCGCCCGTTCTCGAACCGGAACACCTGGTCCTCGAACTTGAAGAGATTGAGCAGCCCGCTGCGAATCGGCTGCCAACGCTCGCGAAGAACGGAGTTCGTCATCTTGTCAGCCGAAGAGTTCCAGTTCCCCGGCGGCGGCGGACGACGGGGCGGGTTCGCGCAAACCAAAGCGGGCGATGGCCGGCAACGGCTCCAAAGCGGGGTCCGGAGCATCGACGCGTCTCGCAAGGCCCAGCGCGCAGAGACGCACGATCACCTCGCGGACGAGCACGACTTCGCTGCCGGGGTTCCTGACATCCTTGCGCCACCCCGGGTGCTCCTCGATATGGCGGCGGGTCTCGGCCTGCAGCTCGGATTCCGGAACCGGGGCCGGATCGCCGCTCCGGAGCCGCTCCGCAAGCGAAGTCGCCAACAGGAGGGTGAGGTGACCGCCGGTGCCCGCCCGGGGCAGACCATAATCGGTCAGGTCTCCGGTCAGGTCGACCATCGCGATCCCCTCGGCGCGGACTTCCGCAACCAACCCCGTGGCCTGCTCGATTTCGCGAAGAATGAACGTCCGCTGCCGTTCGAGATAGGCCCGCTCGTCGTCGTCAAGATGGCGGTAGTAAAGCACGGGATCGTCGAGGAGGCGGCGGAAGATCCCAAAGCGGATCTCCCGGATGCGCCAGTCCTCCGACTGGTCGGCCGCTGCCGACCCGCGCCACATCATTTCCAGCCTCGTCTCGATGTCTTCCGCGCCTGCCAGCGAGGGCGGCTGCCGCGCCGCCAGCAGACGGGAAAGGATGGCCCGGTTCACGTTGTAGAGAACGTCCGTCGCTTCGGTGACGATGTAGGCGTCCTCGCTGCCGTCGACCCGGGACAAGACCCGCCAGTCGAGCAGCACACGCAGGGCGCGGACCAGGTCGCGCCGGACCTCCCGCCGGTCCAGGTCGAGAGGCACGCCATGGTCCGTGAACACGGAGTCGGCGCGGCCGATCCCGCCGAGGCGCTCGGCGATGTTCTTCAACGTCAGTTGCCGTCCCTCCCGCAGGAGGATCCCGAGCACCAGGCAGAGGAAGACATACGCGCGCCGCCCGAGCGGCGTGTTCTTACTGGAGGGGTCGTAGCAAGGGCGCGTCCCGTCGCGGGTGTGCGCGGGACGCTTCACGAGCCGGCAGGCCTCGGCGTCGATCGAGAGTTCCCAGCCGGCATGGTGCGAGAACCACAAGCCGAGCCACTCCTGCTGCCGCCGGACCAGCACGCGCGCCGGGTCGTTGCCCGCCAGCAGCGGGCGGGCCAGCAGCGCGCGCAGGGCCTGGCGCCGCTCGTCCCGGACCGCCGGGTCGACGTCCCGCTCGAGTTCCGTCAGCCGTTCGCGGCGCCGCCTCGTCGAGCGAGCCAACCGGCGCCCCGCCACGGGTGGTGGGATGCGGGAGGGTCTCATGACGCTTTCAGGAGCGGTTCGCCGCCCGCCGCGGGCCGAATCGTGACCCGGAAGTCAGGGCCCCTGAGGATCCCCTCCGAGGTGTGAAGGCGCACCGGCCCGCCCCCGCGCTCGCTCAGGTCGAGTTCGATAACGAGCGATCCGTCGGTCGAAGCGGCCACCACCGGCCCCGCCGCGGGCGCCCGGCCCGCCGCGCGCGTCAGCGCCCGCCCGAGCAGATCCAGCAGCAGGTGGAACGCCGCCGCATCGAGTTCGGCGAAATCGGAAAGCCACCTCGGTTCGGCGCCGGCAAGGACTTCGTGGGCGCGGGCGATTTGTTCGTTCTCCTCTTCCGCGAGCCGCCGGAGCAAGTCACGCTCGGACGACAAATCGACCATCGCCGGGGCGCGTCCGGTCCGGTGGGTGCGCCCCGCTCGCCGCAGTTGCGGTTCGAGCCACATCGGCGCCGCTTCGAGCCAACTCGTGCGGGCGTCCTCGTTCGCCTGATCGCGTCGGGCGAGGGTTTCCTCGTTGATGCGGAGGTGGCGCGACGGCCCCATGGCGAAGGCGGCACGCCAGATGCGATGCGCGGATTCGTCGTCGGGCGCCTCCGCGAACCAGCGCGCCAACTGCCGCCAGTCGCGATGGCGGTCGCTGCCGGTCTGGCGCCGGTCGTGAAAACTCTGCAGCGCCACCAGAAGGGCCGGAATCGCCTCCCGCGCCCGGGCGCGCAGCATCTCCGCCTGCGACCGTCCCTCCGCCTCTCCAAGGAACCAGCGCCGCAGGCCGCGCCATCGTCCCTCCCGCCGCCTCCGCTCGGCCGCCAGCATCTCCCCCTCGGAGGGGTCCAGCGCGTCCGCCCGGGCGTGACGGGCCAGACCGCCGAAGCAGTCAAGGATGCCCGCCGCCTCGAGGGCGCCGATCTTCTGTTCGATCTCGTTGGTGGAGGTGATCAGTTCCCCGACGAACCGCTGCAGGTATTCAATGAGACGATCCTTGTAGTCGATGAAGTCCTCGAGCGTGAGTCCGTGGAGTTCGATCGTACTTTGCAGGAACTGCATGAACCGTTGCGCCTGCACGGTGAACTCCTCGAACGCCACGATCAAATCGCGCTCGCGCGAACAGACCACTGCAAGCCCGCCCTTGCGAAGGGGCAGCTCGATCTCGATGCCTTCCAGCTTCGGGGCTTCGAGACTGCGCCCGATCCCTTCGATTCTCAGCC
>CAYPUM010000299.1:0-5315 GCA_964413545.1 uncultured Roseibacillus sp.
TGTGGCAGGCCATGTCGCCGAGGGCGCCGCAGCCGAAGTCGAGCCAGCCGCGCCAAGCCCTGGGATGATAGACCGACTTGCCGCTGAAGCCGGATTTCTCCTCCTTCCACTCGGCGACGTAGGGCACCATGGTGCCCGGGCCGATCCAGCTTTCCCAGTCGAGGGTGTCGGGCACGGGATCGGTCCAGTCCGGGCGTTCGAGGCCTTGCGGCCAGATCGGGCGGTTGGTCCAGGTGTGGACCTCCTTGACCTTGCCGATGATGTCCTGGTGGACGATGGCGTAGACGTCGCGCCAGCCGCGGCCGGCGTTGCCCTGGTTGCCCATCTGCGAGGGGAGCTTTTTCTCCTTGACGATCTTGGCCAGTTCGAGGCACTCGGTGACGCTCCATGCGAGCGGTTTTTCGCAGAAGACGGCCTTGCCGGCCATGAGCGCGAGCATGGCGGCCGGGTAGTGGCTGTGGTCCGGGGTGGCCACGATCACGGCGTCGATTTCGTCCATGTGCTTCTCGTACATCTCGCGGTAATCGGTGTAGCGTCCGAGGCCGGGCAGGGCGGACTTGCTGAACATGTCGACCGCCTTGCGGTTGGCATCGACGGCGGCGACGAACTGGTGGCGGCGCCACATTCCATGGTGGGCGCTGCCGCGCCCGCCGCAGCCGATCTGGGCGATGCGGAGTTTGTCGTTCTTCTTGTCCGCGGCGAGGATGGAGGGCGCTCCGAAGCAGGCCGTCCCGCCCGCGGCGGCGGCGGTGGTGAGGAATCTACGGCGGTTGAGTTGCATGTGAGTAGTGTTGTTGGTTGTTGGTTGAATCGGGCGGGATGCGCGAATGCATCCATCCTCGAAACTGCGCTCAGGACGGAAGATCATGGGGAAGAATCATTCGCGATCGCCGTTCGTCATCTTTTGGATACCTTGATCTTTGCCCTGCTCTTTCGCCCTCGTCGAAGTTTTCGCCGGCGCGATGATTTTCCAGTCGATGGTCCCGATGGCGGATCGATTGACGCTCCATGTCTCAAGTCTTCATGCGCGGGCCGCCGGTCAATCCCGCCATGGAAAACGGAGAGGAGGGCTCCACGTCCACGTGGCAGCGGTCAATCAGTCTGAGTTGACTTCGACCCAGAGGAAGCCCCGCCATGGGAGGCCTTCGGAGCCGATGAGTTTGAAGGTGTGGTATTCGTAGTTCGCGGCGCCGGGGCCGCCGGCGGGCGGCCAGCCGGCCGGGACGATGGCGGGGGTCACTTCGGTCACTCCGGCGGCGCTTTCCATGTCGTGGGAGCCGTGCACGGTGTAGCTCACCTCGTCGCTGGCGCCGCTGAGGCTGCCGCCGACTTCTTCCAGTGCGAGGGCGTTGAAGAAGGTCACGTAGTTCGCGGCCGCTCCGGGGAATTCTATGACGAGGTTGCCGCTGCCGTCGGTGGAGAGTCCGTTGAGGGCGGCGGTGGGGTTGCCGGCGGTGGTGTCGATGACGTCGGAGGTTCGGCCGTCGGCCGTGAATGTGACGTTGAAGTTCTGGGGGCTGTATCCGGCTGCGACGAGGAGGTTGTAGGTGTTGGCGTCATTGAGGCCGGAGAAGGTGACGGCCGGGATCGGGTCGGCGAATTCGGTGCCGGCGAAGTCGATGAGGTTCGTGGCGGGGTCGAAGACCTCGGGCTCTCCGCCATTCGCGGTGGATCCGCCGGCGCTGAAGCTGAAGCCGGAGAACGTGACGCTGACGCCCTCGACGACGGCGCCGTCCAAGTCCTTGACGGAACCCGCCGCGAGCGTTCCGTTGCCCGGGTTGGGGGGGGCGTCGTTGAAATTGTTGGCCGGAGCGGTCGGGCCGGGGTCGATGCCGATGGTCCGGCCCCTGAAGACGGCGCCGGCGCGAGCGGCAAAGGTGATGGTGAGGGCCTTTTCTTCGGTGCCGTCGCCCGGGACGTCTTGTGTCACGCCGGTGAGATAACCGTCATCGGATCCGTCGGCCGGGTCCCCGTTGAAGGCGAATTCACCGCGGTTGTTCAGTCTGCTGTGGTCCGGATTGGCATCCGGGTGTTCCTCTTCGGGGGCCAGTCCGTGGTCGGCGATGGCCCATTCTTCGTAGGGGGTGAGGTTCAGGCTGAAGGTGGCGGTGTTGTTCGGTTGGTCGGTGGTGATGGTGAGTTCCCCATTGTCCCACTGGCTGACGAGGTCGGCGACGGGGTCCCAACTGTCGGCGGTGACGGTCAGTTCGACCCGCGGGACGATGGTGAGGGCGCCGAGGCCGGCGGACGGGGCGCCGCCGAGGTCGAGGGTGGAATCGGCCTCCACCGAGACGTTGGTGGCCGGCAGGTTGATGGCGGCGCCACCCGGCACCATTCCGGACGACCACCACTCGTTCTGGCTCGAGTTGCCGGGCTCGATTCGGACCGCGCTGCCCCCGGGCTTCCTGATGGTGACATTGAGGAAGTCGCCGCCGCCGCCTTCGTTATGGGTGAGGGCGAACGGGTAGACCTCTCCCGCGGTGAGGCTGACCGTCTCGGTGTGCGGGGTGTTCCAACCTTCTTCACCGCTGGCGTTTCGCGAGATGTCGTCGGAACCGGTTTCGTAATCCCCGTTGCGGTTGGTGTCGATCCAGAGGATCTCGTAATCGTCGCCGTGGACGTAGAACTGGTAGGTGCCGCTGACCGGCGGGTGGAAGTGGCCCCACCACATCTGGCAGTAATTGTCCGACATGTTGCCGCTCTGCCAGACTTGCCCGGTCCAGATCGACTTGCCCCGCACCAAGCTTGGCCAGCTTCCCTCGGGGGTGGGGGTGAGGTCGAAGAGGCCGTCATTGTCGCCGTTGACCACTCCGTCGTCGATATTCTGGAGGTTGTTCGCGCTCGCGCCGCCGTAGTAGGCGTAGTTGAGCTGATTGAAGACGTAGGCTTCGATATTGACGGTGGTCGTTCCGCCGATGAGCCCGAGGGTGCGGGTGGCGGAGTTGTTTCCGACGTCGGCGCCGCTCAGCAGGAAGCCGGTCCCCGGGCCGGCCTCGAAGGTGAGGTCGTCGAAGGTGGCGATTCCGGAGGGGTTGACGGCGATGGGGTGTTGGGAGGCATTCAGGGTGGCGCCCTCAACGGTCAGGGTGTCGACGCTCGCCTCGTCGGCGTTCACGTTGACGGTTCCGCCGGTGGCTTCGAGCGTGGCGAAATCCAGCTGGCCGTTGAGGTTGAGGATCCCGCCGCTGATTTCCACTTCCCCGGTGATCGTGAGGCCGTTCAGGGTGGTGTTGCCGGCGGCGACGTAGAGGTTGTCGACGGGGCCCCCGGCGCCGGGGTGGAAGGTTGTCGAGCCGCTCGAGTTCAGGGTGGCGGTCTCGAGGGATCCGGTCACGTCGAGGGTTCCGAAGGCGCCGACGTCGAGGCGGTCCGTCACTCCGAGGGTGCGACCCGCCGCGACGCTGAGGGTGGCGGTGCTGGTGACGCCGACCTGCAATTTGGCGGCGGAGAGGAAGTCGGAGGTCACCGTGACGTCGCTGTCATCGGAGGAGGCGTCGATGCGCATTCCCTGGTTCAGCGGGGGGGTCAGGTTGTTGTCGACGCTGTCGGTCCAATTGGCGTCGGTCCAGTTGCCGGGTCCGCCCTGCCATGCGTAGGCCGGGAGGACGCGCAGCTTGAAGTTGTCAATGGCGCCGGTGGCGTCGCTATCCCATGCTTCGGTGAACCCCACGTAGGAGATGCTGCCGAAACTGGTGGCGGTGGCGACCGGGGTGGAGGCCCGGACTTGGGCGCCGTTGACGGACCATCTCATGGTCCAGTTGGCGGGGTCGGGGTCCTTGGCTTCGAGGACGACCTCGAGGTGGTTGAACGACCCGGCGGGGTTGGCTGCGGCGGGGCTTGACTCCCCGGCGTCGTCCTGGCCCGGGGCGGTGACGAAGTTTCCGGCGCCATCGAGCGTGACGTGGCCGAAGTAGGGAGGGGGGGGGAAGGTTCCGTATCCCAGCGCGAGGCTGGGGGATGCCGAAAAGCCGAGAGAGATGCCCCCGGTGCTGTTCAGCTTCTTGACGTCGGCGCTCAGGACGTAGAGGTTGCCGGACTCGATCGTGAAGGGGAGCCATGCCCCTGCGAAACCGTCGGCGGGTCCGATGGATCCGTCGGCCGTGATGGCGTTTTGGTAGGTCTGTGCCGTCCATGTCTCGGCGTTCGGGCGCACGTCCGGGGCCTGGCCGTCGAGGAGGGTGCCGGCCCCGCCGCTGAAATCGTCGACAAAAATGACATCAGGAGAGGGGCCCGTAATGGTGAATTCCCACCCGGCGAGGCCGTTATGGGGGTTTCCGGAAATATTCTCGAAAGCGCCGCCGTCGATATCGACCGTGTATTCCGCGTTGTAGAGGAAATCGCGGACGGGGTCGATGGTGGCGACGGCGCCGGCGGCCACAACGCGGGCCGAGTTCACGTCGATGATTTCGTAGAGGGCTCCCGTGGCGGCCTCCCTGATGGTGATGCTGCCGGCGCCCTTCTGGATGTTGGTGTCGAAGGTGAGCTCCAAATCGGTATTCGAAGCGACGTTGGTGGCGCCGTCCGCGGGGTTGGTGGGGGGCACGATCGATGGCCCCGGCGGCTGGGTGTTGAAGTTCCATGTGGTCTTGTCGGGGGACACGATCCCTTCGTAGGGATTGCCGGCGAGGTCCTTGATGGCGGTCGGGCCCACCCGGACGTAGTAGTCCGTGCTGGGGGCGAGGTAGCTGGAGGGGTCGATGGTGACGAGGTCGTTCGCGACGGTGACCTTGGCGGAACCCACATCAATGGACTCGAAGAGCGAGTCGTCGCTGCTGCGGCGGATCTCAATGGCGCCGGTTCCCTTCTTGACCGCCTCGTAGAAGGTCATCTCAAGGTTGGCGAAGGTCGGGGCGTTCGAGGCATCGTCGGCGGGGCTCAGGTCAGTGACGGTGGGAGGGGTGGAGTCGTCGCCGAGGGTGTCGCTGAGGGTGAAGTTGTCGATCCGGCCCCGGGTTCCCACCAGCGAGGAGGTGATGCCGACGTATCTGATGTCGGCGTAGCTGCCGCTGGCGGCCTTGACCGGCCCGCGGATCGAAGTGCCGTCGACGAAGAACTCCATCGTCCAGTCGGCGGAGCTGGGGGCGGTGGTGGTGAGGACGATCTTCACAGCGTAGGCCTGGTCGGGGTTGTACCAGGCGGAATCGTATTCGTAGCCGTTGTCCTGCACGCCCGGGATGGTGATGGCGGAAGTGCCGGGGTCTGCGGTGTCCCAGTATTCGAAGCTGAGGTGGCCGTATCCGTTCACGCTGCTGCCGAAGTAGCCGGTTGCGATGTCGTTGTCCTCGGCGAACCCGACGCTGAGTTCGGTGTAGCCG
>CAYPUM010000300.1:0-5264 GCA_964413545.1 uncultured Roseibacillus sp.
ATGCATCGAGATTCCCGCCGTCGAAGAGGATCACCGCGTCCTTGGGCGGCTTCGCGCCGAGGGTGGGGGAAGAACGGGGAGCGCGCTTCAGAGCGGCCGAGCCTTTCACCTTGCCCGCGATCTCGCACCGCAGGGAGTCGTTGGAGGGTTTTCCAGTCCACAGCGAGGCGTCGACCACGACCCCCCGGCCGGTGGCGCCGATGATGTGGTCGGGATCGAAGGGCACGGCGTCCGCCATCTTGAACTCGCCCGGCTTGAACCGCCCCCGGAGGTGATGTCTCACGGGAACCCGCTTGTTGAAGGCGGAGGTGACCATCATCTCATAGTTTCCTCCGCCGCGGGGAATCATGTAGACCGCGATGTCCTCCGGGGCGCCGCCTCCAAGATCGAGGCGGCCTTTCCAATCCCCCATGAACGGGTCCACCTTGTTCTGCGCGGAGGCCTGCGCGAGGGAGGCAAGGACGATACAGCTTGTCAGTTGCATGAGCATATCGAGTCGTTGTGTGGTTCGGGACGGTGCATACCCGCCGGAATCCGCTTCGGCCACGACAAAATGTGTCTGGCGTCTCAAAACGGGTCCCGGCGGTCTTGTGCCCGTCGGAGCGATGGTTAATCAGCTGCGAGATCCGCGCCCTCCTTGATACCGGTCCGTGAGGAGAGCATCCGGGCCTCCCACGGGCTGCATGAGGCGGGCGGTCTCTTTACAGGAGGTGGGCGCCGCGGGCGGGGCGGGTGGCGAAGATCTGGGGGGCGATGCCGGTTTGTTCCTCGTAGCTGTCGAAGAGTTCGGCGGCGATTTCGCGGGCCTGTTCGGTGCGGCAGATGGTGACGGTGGAGCCGCCGAAGCCTCCGCCGGTCATGCGTGCGCCGAGGACGCCGCCTTCGAATCCGATGCGGTTGGCGGTGTCGACCATGAGGTCGAGTTCGGGGCAGGAGACCTCGAAGTCGTCGCGGAGGGACTGGTGGGAGGCGGCCATGAGGGGTCCGAGGGCGGCGTATTCGTCGTTGCGGAGTTCGTTGGCGGCGTCGATGGTGCGCTGGATTTCGCCGACGACGTGTCGCGAGCGGCGGTAGACGACGTCGCCCATTTGTTTTTTGTGGTTTTCGACGTCGGAGGTGGTGACCTCCCTCCATGATTTTTTTCCGATGACGGCGAGGCCGTCCTCGGTATTTTTGCGGCGGGCGGCGTAGTTGCCATCGGAGAGGTCGTGGGAGACCATGGTGTTGGCGATGAGGATGCTGAGGTCGGGGGCGTGGAAGGGGACCAGTTCCGGTTCCTGGGAGCGGCAATCGATGAGGACGAGGTGGTTTTTCTTTCCGAAGGCGGAGGCGAACTGGTCCATGATGCCGCAGGGCATTTTTGCGAAGTCGTGCTCGGCGGTCTGGCAGAGGAGGGCTTTTTCCTTGGTATCGAGGACGGTGTCGACGAAGCCTTCGAGGAGGGTGGCGGTGGAGAGTTCGAGGGCGGCGGAGGAGGAGAGTCCCCCGCCGGTCGGGACGCTCGACACGATGACGGCGTCGAATCCGGGGATGGGCCAGTTGCCGCGGTTGCGGAAGCCCTCGACCACGCCGCGGAGGTAGTTGGACCATTTTGGTTTGGCGATTTCCTGGGGCCGGTCGAGGGGGATGACGGCTTCGCCGTCATGGCAGATGGTGCGGACCCGTGCCATGGAGTCGTTGTTGACGGCGGCGGCGATGACGATGTAGCGCTCGATGGCGAGGGGGAGGACGAAGCCGTCGCAGTAGTCGATGTGTTCGCCGATGAGGTTCACGCGTCCCGGGGCGGCCGCCACCAGCGAGGCTTCCCGGCCGTAGAAATGCTTCAGGTGGGCCCTTGCGTCGGTGGCGAGGTCGGCAAGGGAGGCGTTGGGTTGGAGCGGCATGGTGGAGGCTACCAGAAGATGATGTAGAGGAGGATGGTGAGTGCGATGACGAAAAGACCCCAGAACTTCGCGCTCTTCGAGCTGGTGAGATCCATGGCCTTGTTTTCCGGGAGGACGGCGGGGGTGGCGAGGGGCTTGGTGGCGGTCATGACGGCGCAGTATGCGAGCACGATGAGGAAACAGAGCGCCATGCGGTCGAGGAAGGAGACCTCGTCCGCGAACCACCACCCGTTTTCGGCGAGAAGGGGGCCGCCGAACCACTTGAAGAACCCGTAGAGCACGGCGTTCATGAGGATCCCGCTCCAGCCGAGGAACCGGGGGGCCTTCGGAACGAGGAAACCGACGAGGAAGACGGCGAGGATGCCCGGGGAAATGAAGCCCTGGAACTCCTGGATGAAGGTGAAGATGCCGCCGAACCTGGGGCTGTCGAGAGCGGGGGCGATGAGGGCCGCGATGATGACGAAGAGGACCACGCAGGTGCGCCCGCTTTGCACGAGGCCGGCCTCGCTCATGGAGGGACGGATCTTGCGCACCACGTCCATGGTGGCGATGGTGGAGGCGGAGTTCAGCATCGAGGCGAGAGAGCTGACGACGGCTCCGAAGATGGCGGCGAGGACGAACCATGAGATCCATGGTTTGTCCTTGATGAGCATTCGGAGGAGGACGGGGAAGGCGGAGTCGTAGTCGTATCCGACGAGGGTTCCGCTTGGGACGCCGGGGTTTGCGGCGGCGGCCCGGGCGGCGAGTTGGTTGGCGGTCTTGGCGAGGGCGGCCGGCTTTGCGGGGAGATCGGGGGCGGGGGCTTCGGCGAGGGCGGCATTGAGGGTGATGATCTGCCTTGTGGTTTGCGGTTCCAGTTCCGCGAAGCTCTCGGTGACCTTGAGGATGATGGTGTTGCCGGCCTCGAATTCAGTGAGGAGCTCCTGGTTTTTCCTTGCGCCGTCCTTGCGGAGTTCTCCGGAGAAGAGGTTGAAGGCGAGGATGCCGGGGATGACGACGACGAAGGGGATGAGGAGTTTGAGGAAGGCGGCGAAGATGATGCCCTTCTGGCCCTCTGCGAGGGATCTCGACCCGAGGGTGCGCTGGACGATGTACTGGTTGAGGCCCCAGTAGAAGAAGTTGGGGATCCAGAGGCCGAGGATGAGGGCGGTCCAGGGGATTTCGGGATCGTCCTTGGGCCGGACCATGTGGAGTTTTCCGCCGTCGCCGTTGGGGCCGGTGACGGCCTCGCCCTTGTTGAGGAGCTTGAAGCGTTGGAAGGCGCCGGCCTCGGCGAGTTCCTCGACGGTGGTGTCGGAGGTGGCGACCTTGGTTTGGATGAGTTCCTCGGCCGGCTTGTCGCCGAGCACCGTGAAGGCGAGGGCCATCACGACGGCTCCGCCGAGGATGAGGGAGGCGCCCCAGACGAGGTCGGTCCATGCGCAGGCCTTGAGGCCTCCGACGAAGACGTAGACGGCGGCGAGGATGGCGATGAGCCAGCAGGCGAAGGTGAGATCCTTGAGGAGCGGGATGGTATCGTAGTATCCGGAGACCACCTTGGCGCCGGAGAAGATGACGGAGGCGGTGGGCACCCCGACGAGGATGACGAGGGTGGCGACGGCCATGATGGTGCGCGAGAACGGGCCGTAGCGGTATTCGAGGAACTCGGGGATGGTGTAGAGCCCGCATTTCAGGAACTTGGGGAGGAAGAGAAAGGCCACCCCGACGAGGGTGATGGCGGCGAACCACTCGTAGCCCGCGATGGCCATCCCGAGCCAGTCGGCGGACTTGCCGGACATGCCGACGAACTGCTCGGTGGAGATGTTGGCGGCGATGAGGGAGAAGCCGACGAGCCACCATGTGAGGCCGCGCCCGGCGAGGAAGTAGCCCGAGGCGCCCGCTTCCGCGGCGTGGACCTCGTCGCGGGATTTCCAGATGCCGAGACCTACGACGCCGACCACGGCGACAACAAACAGGATGACTTCGAGCGCGTGCATGGGAGATGCTTGGTATGTGGGCGGCCCGGCCTCCCGGCGGGGAGGCGGGCGGGCGAGTCTAGGAATGAGCTTCGGGGTTGGGAAGGGGAATCTACCATGAGAATTTGTTGATCATCTTGTGGGTGTAGGTTTCGCCGGGGCGGAGGATGGCGCCGGTGAAGGCGGGGTTGTCCTGTTTGTTGGGGGAGTCGGGGAAGATTTGGGTCTCGAGGCAGAGGCCGGTGCGGTGTTCGTAATTGACGCCGTTTTTGCCGGTGACGGCGCCGTCGAGGAAATTGCCGCCGTAGAACTGGATGCCGGGCTGGTTGGCGTGGACTTCCATGGTGCGGCCGGTTTGGGGGTCGGTGAGGCGGGCCGCGAGCTGGACTCCCTCCTCTTTTTTTCTGTTGAGGACCCAGCAGTGGTCGTATCCCCCGGCGATCTTGAGGGCGAGGTGCTGGTCGTCGACGCGTTTGCCGATGGGGGCGGGTTTGCGGAAGTCGAAGGGGGTGTCGACGACCGGTTCGAAGCGTCCGGTGGGGATGAGGCCGCGGTCGGTGGGCAGGAAGTGGTTGGCGTTGAGCATGAGGCGGTGGTCGTTGATCGAGGTCCGCGGGTCTCCACTAAGGTTCCAGTAGGTGTGCTGGACGATGTTGACGGGGGTGGGCTTGCCGGTGACGGCCTCGGCGGTCCAGAGGAGTTCGTTTTCGTTGTTGAGGGTGTAGGTCACCTTGACGTCGAGGGTTCCGGGGTATCCTTCCTCGCCGTCCTTGCTGGTGTAGGCGAGTTCGACGCCGTTTGGGACGGGTTTGCCGGACCAGAGGACCTTGTCGAAGCCCTTTTCGCCGCCGTGGAGGTGGCAGGGGATGTCGTTGGGGGCGTTGTTGGTGGCGAGGGTGTATTCGACGCCGTCGATCGTGAACTTTCCGTTGGCGATGCGGTTCCCGTAGCGGCCGACGGTGGCGCCGAAGTAGGAGGTGTTGGTGAGCCAGCCTTCGAGGGTGTCGTATCCGAGGGTGACGTCCCTTGCGTTCCCGTTCTTGTCGGGGACTTCGAGGCTGACGAGGATGGCGCCGTATTCGGTGACTTTGGCGGTCATGCCGTTCTCGTTGCTGAACGTGAAGATCTTGACTTCGCGTCCGTCGGGGAGGGTTCCGTATGTTTCCACCTTGGTTTGCTGATTGGAGTTGGCTGTGTATTCGTCGTTTCCGCCGCAGGCCGGGATGGCGAGGGCCGCGAGGGCGGGAAGGAGAGAGGTCGGTTTCATCGGTCGTTCTGGTTGCCAAAGGGCACAGGATCGGGGCGGCAAGGTCAAGGTCGCAGTGTCGACCCGGAGGAGGGAACCGGCGGTTCCACCGGCCCGAGGCCGGGGGGGGCGGGGGGCGCCGTCCCGAGGCCGGCGGGGGGGGCGGGGGGGGGAAATCGG
>CAYPUM010000301.1:0-5263 GCA_964413545.1 uncultured Roseibacillus sp.
GGCATGAATCTCATCGGCGTTCAACGTCCGGTATCCGTTTTCGCGGAGGTAACGCAGAGCCGGCTCGAAGGACGCGGGCTGGACCGAGTGGAAGGTGAAGACCGGAAGCTCGTCCGCGAGGGTCGCGGTGCGATCGTCGAACACGAACCTCGGGTACAACCGCCGCGACAGGGCCCGCAGGTCGGGCATGTTCTTCAAGTATCCCTTCCTGATCTTGTCTCGCAAGGCATGCATCATGTCGATTCCCGGCATTGGGGCAACACCGCACGCGCCGCATCCGCCACCGTCTGGATGGATTCCATCGGGAGCGTCGGAAACATGGGGAGCGTCACCTCCCGGGAGGCGATCGATTCCGCGACCGGCAGCATGCCTTCCGCATGGCCGAATCGCCGGCGGTAGAGCGAGAACAGGTGCACCGCCGGGTAGTGGATGCTGGTCTGGATGCCCTTCTCCTTCATGCCGTCCATGAAACCCCTCCGGTCGAGGCCCTCCCCGAGCAGGATCGGGAACAGGTGATGCGCGCTCTTGCCCGGCGCGGATTCGAACGGGATGCTGATGCCGGGAACGTCCTGCAGGAGGGTCCGGTAGCGGTCCGTGCGCGATTTCCGGGCGGCGTTGTTGGCGTCGAGGTTGCGGAGCTGCACCATGCCGAGGGCGGACCGGATTTCGTCGATCCGGTAGTTGAATCCGGGCTCGACGACGTCGTAGGAGTATGCGTGGCCCTTGTGCCGGTCCCATGTGAGGGTCGTCATGCCGTGGGAGCGGATGCGCATGATCTTCTCCGCGAACTCGTCGTTGTTGGTGACGACCATCCCCCCCTCGCCGGTGGTCAGGTTCTTGTTGGCAAAGAAGCTGAAGCAGCCGAGGTCGCCGAAGGCGCCTGCCATGCGTCCTCCGAGGGCCGCGCCCGGCGCGTGCGCGGCATCCTCGATCACCGCGATGCCATGCCGGCTTGCGAGGGAGAGGATCGCCTCCATGTCGCACGGATAGCCGGCGTAGTGCACCACGGTGACGGCCTTGGTCCGGGGGGTCAACTTCCGTTCGACGTCCCGCGGGTCGAGATTGAAGTCATCCGGCGAGCGGGAGTCGGCGAACACCGGCGTGGCGCCGGTATAGAGGGCCGCGTTGGCCGTCGCGACAAAGGTCAGGGCGGGACAAATCACCTCGTCGCCGGGACCGCAGCCGGCCGCGAGGTGCGCCAGATGCAGGGCGGCCGTCCCGTTGGCGACGGCGAAAGCATGCCGGACGCCGGCATACTCCGCAAACTGGCGCTCGAACTCCCGGGTCCGCGGGCCCATCGCGATCCAGCCGGATCGCAAGGTTTCCGCGACCGCGTCGGTTTCGGCGCCGGTGAGATCAAGGTCGGCGAGCGGGACTTTCCAATCCATCATGCGGCTGCGGGGCGGATCCTCGGACCTCGATGTCCTGATTTGCTCTCTCATAGTCATCCGGTCTCCCGATATCCAACCAGTAGCCGGTATGAGGGTAGAGTTTGACGGTCTGCTTGCTTCCCAGCAATGTCATCACGAGGTCGTCGAATCCGAAGGGGGCATCGTCCGGAACGGTATCGAGCACCCGCTTGTTGAGCCCGTAGACTCCCATGCTGACGTTGAGGTCGAGTTCCGGCTTTTCGCTGAATCCGACAGCGACGTTGTCGGTGTCGTCGCTTTGGATCACCCCATAGTCGATCCGTTGTTTCCGTTTGTGCACCGCGACCGTCAGCACGGCCTGATGAAGCAGGTGGTATTCGTGGAATTGGCGGAAACTCAGGTCCGTCAGCACGTCTCCGTTGGTGACGAGGAAATCATCCGGCAGGTTCCTGACTTGCTTGAGGGGGGCGATTGTTCCCAGGGGTTTGTCCTCGATCGAGTATTCGATGTGCACCCCCCATTTCCTTCCATCGCCGAAGTAGGCCATGATGAGGTCGGCGAAGTGGTTGACGCAGAGGATGAACTCCGTGATGCCGTTGCTCTTGAGCCGCTCGATGAGGATTTCGAGGATCGCTTTCTCCCCGACCGGCACGAGGGGTTTCGGGATGAGGATCGTGTAGGGTTTCAGGCGGGTGCCCTTTCCTCCGGCCAATATGACTGCCTTCATCGATGCAACCTCAGACGTTGTAGCAATCCGCCTTGTAGTCGGCGGGGTGATTCCGCACCCAGTCGATGACGCGCTGCAACCCCTCGCGGAAGGTGACGGCGGGCCGCCATCCGAGCAGTTCGGCGGCCCGGCGGTTGTCGGCCTGCAGGCATTGCACTTCGCTGCGTTCCGGCCGTTCCCGCTCGCGGGTGGTGCGGATCTTCACGTCCCGTCCGACGAGCGCCACGATCTGCTCGGCCAATTCACCGATCGAGATCTGGAAATTCGAGCCGACGTTGATGACTTCGCCCACCGAACGATCCGATTCCGCCACCTTCACGAACCCGTCCACCGTGTCGGTGACGTAGGTCAGATCGCGGGTCGGATGAAGCGAGCCCAGCTCGACCGTGTCACGGACGAGGGCCTGGCTGACGATGGTGGGGATCACGGCCCGTGCCGACTGGCGGGGGCCGTAGGTATTGAACGGACGGATGGTGGCCACCGGCAGGCCGAAGGACAGGTGGAAGCTCTCCGCGATCTTGTCCGCTCCGATCTTGCTTGCGGCGTAGGGCGACTGCCCTTGGAGGGGATGTTTTTCGTCGATCGGCGTGTAGCGCGCGCTGCCATAGACCTCGCTGGTGGAGGTGTGCACGACCTTTTTCGTGCCGTGGGCGCGGGCGGCCTGCATCACGTTGAGGGTGCCGAGGACGTTGGCCCGCACCGTCTCATGCGGCCGCAGGTATGAGAACGGGATGGCGATCAGAGCTCCGAGGTGGAACACCACCTCCATCCCCTTGACGACCTCCAGCGCGGTGGCCTCCTCGGCGAGATCTCCAACGACGACCGTCACCTGATCCACCACCTCGGCGGGAAGCCGCTCGATCATCCCGCGGTCGTTGCGGGAGTTGTAGCGCACCATGGCGCGCACCGTTGCCCCGAGTTCCACGAGGCGTTCCACGAGGTGACTGCCGATGAACCCGCCCGCGCCGGTGACCAGCACCCTTCTTCCTTCGAGGTTCATAGGTCACTATTCGAGCCCGTCCGGCGAGGTGCGGGGGTCCAGCGAGGCTGTCTCTTTCGCCGCGTCGGGTTTCAGCGGGCCCGTCTTCCTTGCCGCGCCGGTCTTTGCGGCGGTTTGGGAAGGATGCTGCTTCGTTCGTGGCCTCCATGGCCTTCCGTTGGGAGCGTCCTTTCTGCTCTTGTGGCCGTTTTCGCGGGCGGGGTTGCGGCGTTGGCCTTGATGTCCGTTGCCGGAGGTGGAGGTCGAGGGAAGTGGAGCTTGGGTTTGCGCTATCCGCGTCATGCGTTTCTCGACGGGGGCGTCCGGCGACTCCGGAGTCTTCGCGCCGGTCCTGGTCGAGTTCGCCCGTCGTTTCCTCGCCTGCGCCACCACCTCGGAGTAGAGATCCTCGAGTTTCCGGACGAGAACGAAAATGTCATTGTTTGTTGCCTCGAGGGCCGCGTTGCAGCCGAGGCGCTGCGCGAGAGACGGGTTTCCGAGGAGTTGCGCCACGCCGGACGCGATCGCATCGGGATCCCGGGGAGCGACGAGGATCCCCGTTTCCCCGTCCCGGACGAGTTCCGGGATGCCTCCCACCTTCGTTGCCACCACCGGTTTCCCTGCCGCGAGGGCCTCGAAATATGTGAGGGGCGCTCCCTCCGAGAGGGACGCGATGACACTGATGTCAATCAGCCCGAGGGCGAGGGTGATGTCGCGGCAGTAGCCGGTGAAGACCACCCGGCGGTCGATTCCGAGTTCTTTCGTCTCCCTCTCCAACTGGTCCCGAAGGGCTCCGTCTCCCACCACGAGGAAGGTCGTCTCAGGATACGTTTGCAGGATGGTCCGTGCCGCCTTGAGAAAGTAGGTGTGTCCCTTGACCGGGTGCAGGCGGCCGATGGTGCCGACGACGCGATGGTCCGCAGGGATGCCGAGGCGCCGGCGCTCCTCCGCGATCTCCCGCTCGGGTGGGAGGGTGTAGTCCTCGAGTGGAATGCCGTACGGAAACACCACCACCTTGTCGGGGGAGACGCTCCGTTTCTCGATGAGGAAGTCGCGGACGAAGCGGGAGCAGGCGACCGCCTTTGCGGTGCAGCCCGAGAGGAGGGCGTCCGCCCAGCTCTCGTAAATGGGCATGTGTTCGTCCACGAAGTATTCGTGGATGACCGCGGGCACCCCGGCGATGGCGGCCGCAATGCGCCCGAACGTGCAGGCCGCGTATCCGTGAAGCACCACGATGTCGGCGCGCTCCTTCCTGATGGTCTTGAGAATGCTCAGGATGACCGTGGGGTCCGCCTTGTTCTTGTCGAGATAGGTGATGTCAATTCCCTTCTGCCGCAGCATTTTGCCGGCCGTTTCCGCCTTTCCCATTCCGTAGAGGCGGACCGAGAACCGCTCCCGGTCAAATCGCGGGAACAACCATGAGAGCAGTCGGGAGACACCGTGGATGCTTGATCCGGAAACCCCAAATTTGTCACAAAAGTGGAGGGCCGTGATCTTGTTGTTTCCGGTCATGCTTGGCACCAATAATTTTAGGAAGGCTTGGAAGCTTCGGTAAAGCTCAAAACTTTTTCCCGGCGCGCGGCCCGGGAACATCTTGCGGCGGAGGCCCGGGGCGGCGGCCGGACTGCGGGTGGATGGGAGTGCGGCGTGAGGTGGCCCGAATGACGAACAAGGCACAACCTTCTCATGTTACAGCAGTTTGGGGGTTGACGGAGGCATTGCCGGAGGGCACCGGCTGCCAAGCTGGCATGACGATCCGGGGTGGCTGGAGCATTTTCCGCGCCCGGGTCCTCCGACAAGGTGGTTTCTGATATTTTTGCCAATTGAGAATCAACAGGTTAACTATTTTATTTTTTTTCGATGTCATGGATTCCACAAGGATTCCGATCCTAATTGTCAACAATTCCGACACATTTGATGGTTGAAGAGCGCGGGGCTGATGGTGAGGCCGTGGTTGTCAGTGAGAGAGCAGCAGTGGTTGTCAGTGAGAGAGCAGCAATTGCGGATTGTCAGAAATTCCGACACGTTCTTGGGGATTGAGAGGGTGGTCTGTTCGGTTTGGGGACGCTGTTGCCTTGTGAGGAGTGGCGGACGTTTGGCATGGAAGGTCTTATTCCGTGAGGCTTACTTGCAGGTGAATGAAGCGGTTCTTTTTTCCACTTTGCGGGTTCAGAGCCTTTACGGTGA
>CAYPUM010000302.1:0-5258 GCA_964413545.1 uncultured Roseibacillus sp.
GATGGCGGAAGTCACCCTGAACCTTGCGGGTGCGAGGACGCCCTGAAGACGGAGTTCAGCGAGGTGGCCATCACGCGCCGGGTCTTTCGGGACGGCAAGTCGGAATATCGGATCAACGGCACCCTCTGCCGTTTGCGCGACATTCACGATCTGTTTCTGGATACGGGTATCGGGCGGTCGGCCTACTCGATCATGGAACAGGGCAAGATCGACATGCTTCTGAGCGCCCGCCCCGAGGACCGGCGGCAGGTGTTCGAGGAGGCGGCGGGAATCTCGAAATTCAAGAAGGAAAAGCGGGAGGCGCTGCGCAAGCTCGAATACACGGAGGCCAATCTCCTGCGGGTGAACGACGTTCTCGAGGAACAGGAGCGGCGCATCAATTCCCTCAAGCGGCAGGTGGCGAAGGCCCGGCGCTACAAGGCCTTTGCCCAGGATCTCAAGGTTCTGGACACCCACCTGTCTCATCGGCGATTTGTGGAGTGCGAGGCGGAGCGGGAGGAATTGCGGACCTCCCTGCGAGCCTTGGAATCCCGCCGGCGCGACCTTGATGCGGCGCTGCCGGAGCGCGAGAAGGCCGCCGTGGAGGCCCGGGACCGGGCTCAGAATCTCGAAGGCGAACTCTCGGAGCTGCGTCAACGCCGGTCCCATCACCAGAACGCCGCGCATGCCGCCCAGAGCCGCATCCACTTCAATGAGGAACGCTGCGCGGAGTTGCAGGAACGCATAGCCTCGAATCGCAACGACCTTGGCGAGGTCGAGGAGAAGCTGGCGCAGCAGGAGTTCGACTTCAACCAGTCCCGGGAGGAACTGGACGCCCTTCTCGAGCGCATCTCGGCCCGGGAGCAGGTCGCGGAGCGCAAAGGCCGGGAGGTGGAATCGTTGGCGAAGAAGCGCCACGAAACCGCCCGGCACCTGCACGAGGCGCGGGAGGAATCCCGAAGGTGCGAGGCCGCCCTCGCATCGTGCGAGGCGAGAATCGAGAGCGTTGAAGAATCGTCGAGAAGCAGCCGCGGCCGCCTTCGCCATCTCGTCGATGAAGAGGAGGTCCTCCGCATCGAGTTGGCGGAACTGCAGACCACCGAACAGGAGCTGGCCCGTGGCATCACGGAAGCGCGGCAGCAGACCGCGCGCATCGAAGACCAGCAGCAGGGCGCCGAACGCCAGTTTCAGCACGCCCGCGGCGACTTGGACGCCGCCCGGGCCCGCCGGCTGGAGCTGGATCGCGATCTGACGGCCCGGCAGTCGCGGCTCGACCTGCTCAAGCAATTGCTGGAGCGGGGCGAAGGGTTGCGGGAGGGCACCCAGAGCGTGTTGGCCGGGCTTGACGATCCGGACCTGATTCAGCCCGGTTTGCAGGGGGTGCTGGGCAACCGGTTGCGGGTGCGGCCGGGGTTTGAGCAGGCGGTGGAGGCGGCGCTTGGAGCGAATCTCGAGACGATCCTGGTCCGGGACGGCGAACTGGCGGGAGCGATTCTCGACCGGTTGACGGAATCGGCGCAGGGGGAGGCCTCCCTGATTGCGCTTGAATGGATCGGCGGACCGGGCGGGCGCCAGATGCAGACCACTCCGGACGGGGCGGAATGCTGGGTGGCGGATTGCGTGGAGGTTGACGAGATGGTGGCGCCGGTGGTGATGCAGCTTCTGGAGAACGTGCTGGTGGTCAGCGACCGCGAGACGGCCTTTCGGCTCAGGGAGCAGGATGGGCGCTGGTCGTTCGTCACGACGTCCGGAGAGGTATTGCATCCGGAGGGCATCATGCGCGGGGGGCGCCCCGGGGGGGGCGCGGAGGATTCGCTCCTGCAGCGTCAGAACGAGGTGGCGGGTCTCGAAGAAGAGAGCGCGAGGCTGCGCGGCTTGCTGGAGGCGGCGGCGCGCGAGGAGGCGGCTGCCGGATCGCGCGCCGAGGAGTTGCAGGCGCTCTCCGAGCAGTCGCGGGACCGGCTGCAGCGGCAACGGGTGGACCTCTCGACCCTCGAAGGGCAACACACCCTCGCGGAGCGCGAAGTGAAGGCGTTCGAAAGCAAGCTGGCCAATGTCGGGCGCGAACAGCAGTTGCTGCGGGAAGGCGAGGAGGAGACAAACCGCGTCCGGAACGCCCTCGAAAACGAGTTGCAGGAGGCCCGAAGGCAGACCGAGACGCTCGAGGGGGAAATCCGCCGCCTCGCGGAGGAGACGGAGGAACTCGGGCGCCGCGAAGCGGGCGAACGCGAGGAATTCGGCAACCTGCAAACCGCCCTCGCGGTTGAACGCCGCGCCCGCGAGGCCGCCGAGCAGCAGCAGGAACCGATCCGTTCCAGGATCGACGAACTGCGCGAACTGAACGCCCGCCGGATGACCGAGATCGAAGACTTCGAGCGGCGCATCGCAACGGCGCGGTCCGAGGACGAATCCCTGCGGGCCGAAGTGAAACAACATCAGGAGAAAGCGTCGGAACTCGAAGCCCGCCTCGAAGAGACCGGCGGACGGCGGGGCGAGCTTCGACAAGCCATCGCCGCCGCGGAGGACGCCCTGACCGGCATCCGCCACCGCATCGATGAACTCGGCGAACAACGGGGACGGGAGGAAGTCGCCCTCGCCAAGGTCGAGATGCGGACCGAGAAGCTCGTCGAAACCGCCATGGAGCGCTATCAAACCGACCTTGGCGCCTTCGAACCCGACACCCACGTCCTGCTGGCGACCATGAACGAGCAGCGCAAGACGATGCGGGCGATCGAGAGGCGGCGCGCCACGCTCGCAGCAAGGGCGGCGGAGGAGGAAGACGGGGAACCGGCCGGCGCGGGAGAAGACGATGCGGCGCCGCCCGCGGCGACCGCCACCGCCGGGCGGGAACTGGAAGACATGGAACTCGAGGACGGGCCGGACTGGGAGTTCATTGAGAACGCCGTGACGGAACTGCGGCGAAAGATCGACTCCATGGGGCCGGTGAATGTCGACTCGATCGAGGAATACGAGGAACTCGAAGAGCGGCACCGCTTCGTGCGGGGCCAACACGACGATCTGGTGAGTTCCAAGGAGGAACTCCTCGGCGTCATCGCGCGCATCAACGAGGAAACCACCAAGCTCTTCGCGGAGACCTTCGAACAGGTGCGGACCAATTTCCGCGAGATGTTCAGGGAACTCTTCACGTCGAACGGCAAGGAGGGCAAGGCGGACCTCATTCTGCTCGACGACGAGGATCCCCTCGAAAGCGGGATCGAGGTCATCGCGAAGCCGCCGGGCAAGAAGCTGCAATCGATTTCGCTGCTCTCCGGCGGGGAGCGTTCGATGACCGCGGTGGCGCTGCTTTTCTCGATCTACATGGTGAAGCCGAGCCCCTTCTGCATCCTTGACGAACTCGACGCCCCGCTCGACGAAGCGAACATCGGACGCTTCCTGCGGGTCCTTGACCGCTTCATCGAGCAAAGCCAGTTCATCATCGTCACCCACAACAAGCGCACCATGAATCGCGCCGACGTCCTCTACGGCGTGACGATGGAGGAATTCGGGGTGTCGAAGCTGGTCGGCATGCGGCTCACCGGCGCCGAAGGGACGGCCGGGGAGGCGCGGACCGCCGCCGCCAAGGCGGCCGCCAGCCTTGGCTCGTGAGGCGGCCGGGCTACGGCGCGATGCGTTGTTCGAACCCGAGATCCGGTTCGGCCCCGTTGCGCCGGGCGGTGCGGTAGAGTTTCCACGCCTCGGAGTTGTTCTTGCGGTTGGCCTCGAGGAGGGCGAGGTTGAAAAACGGCTCGGTGAGGGTGGAGTCGATGCGGATCGCCTCGCGCCAGTGACGCTCGGCCTGCCCGGGCTGGTCATTGCGGGCGCAGACGTTGCCGAGGAAGACGTGCGCGCTGGCGTTGCGGGGGTCGAGATCGACGGCGCGGAGAAGGTTGCTCCGAGCTTCGTTGTAGTCTTCGAGCCGGTAGTGTGAGACGCCCAGCATGAAATGCGCGTAGGGCAGGGGGCCGCGGATCAGGAGCGCGTCCTTGAAGAAGCCGATCGCGCGCTCCGGTTCGTCGAGGCGGAGATGCACGATTCCGAGGTTGAGGAGTGTCGGAACATGACCCGGATGTTCGTCGAGGATCGAGGTGTAGACCTCGCGGCAGGCGAGGTAGCGCCGGTTCGAATACGCGCGGCGCGCCAGTTCCTGCTTCACGCCGACGTTGCGCTGTAGAATCTGCTCCGAGCGGGCCAGCTCCTCGGGGCTGGGGCGGTCGCTGAAGATGAACTCGTCATCCACCTTGAAGTCCTTGATCAGCTCGCCTTCCTCGGGGGTGAGCTTGAGTTCGTGCTGCGCGAAGAGCTGAAAGGCCTCGTCGAAGGCCTCGTCCCTGATGCCGAGCCGCCGGACTTCGTCCACCAGGATGTCCCGTGCCTGGCGGCGCCGCTCCTGGACCCGGAGTTGACGGCCGATCAGGTCGCGCAGCATTTCCATTTCCCGCCGGGCCGGCGGGGAGAGGCCTTCATTCGCAAGGTTTTCGCGGATCTCGCGGCTGGCGTCGCGGAGTTGCTCTTCGAGGCCGGCGAGCCGCTGTTTCTGTGACTCGTTCTCGCGGCGGAGTTCGATGATGCGGGCCTTGGCGACGGCGAGATCGCGCTTGGCGACGTTCAGTTCGTCCTTGGTGTGGCTGTTGTCGGAGAAGATCTGCTGCACGCGGTCCCGGGCGTGTTTCAGGGCGCGGCCGAGCTGCATGTTCTGCTCGATGAGGCGCTGCACGCGTTCGGACTCGTTGATCCGGAGGAGGGCCGCCATCTGGTCGCGTTCCTTGAGCAGCGAGTCGCGGTCCTCCCGCAGGTCGGTGATCTGTTCCCGGGCTTCTTCGAGCTGGCGGGTGAGTTGTTCGGCGCGGACGTTGGCGGCGGCGAGGAGTTTGTCCTTTTCCTTGTGGGACTCGCGGAGTTCGCGGATCTGGCGCCGCAGGCCGGCCACCACCTGGTTGGCCGATTTCTGCTGGACATCCAGTAGTTTCTGGAGTTCCCGGGCGCGTTGTTTGGCGGCTTCGGTGTCGGACTGGAGTTTTTCGAGGTCGGCGAGGGCGCGTTGATGTTCGGCGCGGCTCTCGCGCAGGGCGACGGCCATGGCGTCGCGCTCGCGTTCGAGTTTTTCGATGCGGGTTTCCAGTTCCTGCATGCGGTTTGCGACGGGGGCGCGCGCCATCTCGTTGCGACGCTGCTCGAGTTCCTCGAGGGCGCGTTTCAGGCGGGCGGCGTTGAGGTCGCGGTGGTTGCGGGCGCGTTCGAGCTGGGTGGTCACATCCGCGACATAGGATTGCCCTATAGGG
>CAYPUM010000303.1:0-5256 GCA_964413545.1 uncultured Roseibacillus sp.
CGAGCGGGTCCGGTCCTCCGGCATCAGCTTCCGAAATCTCAAATCCGGCGAAGTGATCCAAAAACGCCTCGATCTGCTCCCGCGCGGAGTGATGCAGGGAATCGGGCCGGATCGTGTGCCGGGAATGATTCCCACCGGCGGATCGAGACCGCCGCCCCTGCACGTTCAATTGGACACCCCGCCTCCCACACCCTAACAACCGAGTCCCAACCAGCCAACTGTCATGAATATCAAGAAACTGCTGTTCCCCGTTCTGCTGCTGAGCATGGCGCTCAGTCACTCGCAACAGGTTCCCGCCCCGGCCGGGTCCGGAGCCCCCGCCCTCGAACCGCCGGCCGGGCCGGCCGCTGCCGATCCCGCCCCTTCCCGCGACGAGGAGGAGGCGTCCCGCCCGCCGGCCGACGGCCCCGGCGGCTCAACCACCATCGGCGCGCCGTCCCTGCCGGGCGAGGACGAGCTCCCCGAGCCCCCGCCGCCCCCGCCGCCGGCCGGCGCGGAGGACGATGTTCCGGCCGAGGAGGACACCCCGATCGAGGAGGCGGACGGAGGGTTCCTGATCCGCGATGCGGCCATCAACGACATCTTTCAGATGCTGGCGAAGCGGGCCGGGAAGCAGTATTTTCACAATGTCCAGATTTCGGGCACCGAATACAACGTCAGCGGCCACCTCAACGGGGGCGATCCCCTGCAGCAGATGGAGGAGCTGGCCTTTATGTACGGCCTGACACTCTATCAGAAAGGCAGCACGGTCTACGCCCTGAACGGCGAACAGCTCAACCAGTTGCCGGCCTCCGAGTGGCACTACCAGTTGCGATATCTCCGCCCCACCGACATCGAGCAGATCAAGGCTCTCATCCAACCCATGCTCTCCCCCACCGGCATCGCCAACTACGAGCCCAAGACCAACACCATCATCATCATCGACTCCGCCCACCAGCTCGGCCGGGCGAGGAACATGCTGACCGAAATCGACCAGCCCAAGGGGCAGATCATCGTGGAGGTCAGGATTCTCACCGTGAAGAGCCTTGTCGGCGACCGGACCGGAGTGGATTGGTCGTCCCTCGGGAGTGATGATGGAGTGCCGCTCTCGGTGCAGGCCAGCCTGAACCGGCTCTTCGGGATCGCCAACCCGAATGAATCCAACCTCTACGCCGACAGCCGGGTGGTCCTCTCGCCGGTCGAGATCGGCGGCGTTCTCCGCGCCCTTGCCAGTGCCGACCTTGCACGCCAGACCGCCAACCCCACCCTCATCACCGAGGACAACGAGCAGGCCACCATTTCTCTCATCGACCGGATCCCGATCATCACCACCACCTTCAGCGGCGGCGATCTGAACGCGGACGCCACCGTCACCGAGGAGGTGCGCTACCGGATTGACGAGCAGGACCCGGTGGGCGATCCGGCCACCACCCGCGAGATCGGGGTGACGATCGCGGTGACGCCCACCCTCCTGCCCGACGGAACGATCCGCATGAAGATGAGGCCCCGCTCGGCGCAGGTGGTCGGGGTGAAGGAGACCGAGCAGAACACTTACCCCGAAGTCCAGGAATCGTCCATCGAAACCATCGCAAGGATTCCCAACGGCTACTCGCTGGTGGTGGGCGGATACTACAAGCAGATTGAGGTGAAGAAAGACAGCAAGGTCCCCATCCTTGGAGACATCCCCATCATCAACTTCTTCTTCAAGAGCAAGGACGCCTCGAAGGAAAGCGCAAGCCTGATCTTCGTGGTCACCCCGACCGCATACGACCCGAGCATCGCGGCTCAGAACTGCCGGACCAGCCGCCGGGTGAGCCGGCGGTCAAGCCTCAAGACCGGACACGATTGGGTCGATCCCTCGCTGCCGGGACGCGCCCACGATCCGGACCTCGAACGGACCCTGCGGGACCTCGACCCCCGCCGGCCGAATTATCAACCCCGGCCGGAGGACCAGCCGGTCGGCCTCGATGGATGCTCCGACTGCCGGTCCAAAAACCCCCGAGGCGTCCAGATCCGCCGCTGAAAACCGAGATGCAACTTGAAGCAGGTCCCGTCGACACCCGGAATCAAGTGACGGCCGCACCCGGTCCCAACGGCGGCGACCGGGGGCAGCCATCCACCGATCCCGGCTGCCTTGAAGAAACCTGCCGCATCCTCCAGGAGCACGACCTCGCGACCGCCGAGGAACTGGCCCAGCTTCGCAGCCATGGACGGGCGCCGCTCAACGGCCCGCGGCCGTGGGATCCGATCGAGTTTCTGGCAGCCCTTCGGGTGCGCGATCCCGACGCGCGGCCTCAGGAGATCGAGCGGGTCGGCCGGTCTCTGGCGGAAGTCTCGGGGCTGGCCCTTGCCCTCATCCCATTTGCGAACCGCCTGCCCACTCCCTCCGCGTTCTACGACGTGCACAAGTCGCTGCACCAGGACTGCAAGCGGCTCATGGCGCCGGTCCTCTATGCCGAGGAAGCGGAAGTGATCGGGATCGGCTCGATCAGTCCGGTGGCCCTCAAGCTTGCGGAAGCCCGGATCCTCGAGGCCCTCGGCGAGCGGACCGGGACCCGCCCCATCATTTCGAAGCTCCTCCTCCATCATGAAGGATGGCTTTCCCTCTGCCAGAAACAGTTCGAGCTATGATCGAATACGACGGCATCCAGTTCAACGACCTGATCAGCGAGCGCGTCATGTCGGCGCTGGCCGAGCACGACGCCGGCCTTGCGGAGCTGGCCCATGACCAGGTGCCGAACCGGGTTTCGCGCCCCTTGTTCATGGCGGCGGTGGCCCGCGTGAACGGCCTCCCGTTCCTTCCGAAGATCGCGGAGTTCTGCGACGCGGAGCTTCTGGATTCCTGCGACGCGGCGCTGCTCACGAAGGGGGGCTTCATTCCCCTCTGCACGCACGGCAAGCGCCTCCTTGTGGCCGTTTCGAACCCATGGAGTTCGCTGCCCGACGAATACCTTGCCCCGCGCTTCCCGGACCTTCAGATCGACAAGCTCGTCACGCTCACCAGCGAGATCAGCCGCGGCATCGAGCGGGTCGCCACCACCACCGGCCCGAACCGTTCGCAACTCGAGTCGATCGACGTCGAGGACCAGGACGACCGGCTCCAGGACTTCGACGTCACCGCCGAATACGAGGAGCCCATCGCGCAGCTCGCGGCCACCATCCTTGCGACCGCGGTCAAGCTCCGCGCCTCCGACGTCCATTTCAAGGTCGAGAAGGAGTCTTTCTACTATTGCTTTCGGATCGACGGCGACCTCGGCGACAAGGTCGAGATCCCGATGAAGCTCAAGGACCGCATCGACGCCTTCTTCCTGAACCTCATGAAGCTCGCCACCGAGACCCGCAACACCATGCCGGGCATCTCGGGGCGGTTCACCCTCTCCTACTACCACCGCCCGATCGACATCCGCTACGAGCGGCACCAGACCTACCGGGGCTACCATATCACGATGCGGCTCCTCGACAAGAGCCACATCAACGTCAAGCTGGGGAAGGGCTCCCTTGCCTTCGACGAGGAGACCCTGTTCGAGATCCGGCGTGTCATGAAGATCCCGGCCGGCATCATCGTCATGAGCGGTCCCACCGGCTCGGGTAAATCCACCACCCTGAACGCCATCCTGCGGGAGCTCAACCGCCCCGAAGTGAACATCCTGACCCTCGAAAACCCGGTCGAGGACGAAATCCCGGGCGTCACCCACTGCGACCTCAAGAGCCCCGCGGAGTTCAAGCCGATGATCACCAGCTTCATGCGGAGCGATCCCGACATCATCCTCATGGGCGAGGTGCGCGACATCGAATCCGCGGAACTCGCCATCGAGGCGGCCGTCACCGGCCACAAGGTCCTGACCACGATCCACACCCCGCGGGCCTCCCAGATCATCGAGCGCTTCGAGCAACTCGGCATCGAACGCTGGAAGATCGCCCAGACCTTGAAGGCCGCCTGCGCCCAGCGCCTCGTGAAGGTCCTCTGCCCGGACTGCAAGGTGCCCCGGACCGGCATCTCGGAAATGGACCGCCGGACCTTCAACCTCGGCGACGAGTGGGCCGGGCGGGAACTCTTCGCGGCCCGCCCGGGGGGGTGCTCGGAGTGCCGGCAGACGGGCTACAGCGGCCGGACCGCCATTCTCGAGATCATCCCCATCACCCCGCGCATCTCGGACCTCCTCTCGAAGGGGGAAATCAGCCCCTACGACCTCGAGATGCAGGTCCTGAACGAGGGAAACCTTCCCAACCTCCGGCGGAGCGGCCTGCGCCTTCTGGCCTCCGGCCAGACCGACCTCGAGGCCATCAGCAAGGTAATCGACATGACTTACAGCGATGAGTAACGGATCCGCCACCACCGCCGCGAACCCGGGATCGTTCACCCGCAGCGCCGCCGGCCCGGCCGCGCGCGGGAAAAAGGCCCCCAAGACGAGCTACTTCAACAAGAAGGAACTCGTCCACATGTTCCGGGGCCTCGGGTCGATGCTCAAGGCCCAGATCAACACCTCCGACGCCCTGAAATACTACGGGCATGGTCTGCCCAACAAGGTCCTTGCCGCGACCCTCGAGAAGATCCGTCTCGACACCGAGGCCGGAATCTCGATCCACGAGGCCTTCCGCCGGACGGGCCGGTTCGACGACCTCACGGTCGGCCTGATCCAGGCCGGGAGCGATTCCGGGCAGCTCTACCGCGCTTTCAAGGAACTGTCGGAACGCCTGCGTTCCGACCTCCACTTCCAGAAGCAGATCCGGAAGGCGGTGCTGGTCCCGAGCATTGTGATCTCGGTGCTGACCGGGGCGTTCATCGTGTCGCAGATCAAGATCGTGCCGCAGGTCGAGGAGATGCTCGAGCAGGTGCAGCAGAAGCCCGACGGCCTGACGGCGCTGGCCTTCAAGCTGAGTCATGTGACGCAGCTGGTGTGGCCGGTGTTCGTGATCGCGGTGGTCGTTCTGGCGGTGCTGGTCTGGCGCTCGAACGAGATCCGGAACGCCATCCTTGCGATCGCAATGTCGAAATGGCGTCTCCTTGGGTCGCTCGTCATGAGCCTGCGCCAGATGACCTTCCTTTCGACGATGGAGCTGCTCTATTCGAACGGGATCAACCTCTCGAAGGCGATCCGGGTGGCGGCCAACTCGATCAAGCGCTCGCCGTTGTATCCGGAGGTCCGGAAGGCCGCCGACCAGTACGAGCACTCGGGGGTGCCCCTGTCGCTGGCATTCAGCAAGTTCACCTCGGTGGACGACCAGGTGGTGCACATGCTGGCGATCGGGGAGCGCTCGGCGTCGATCGACGGGCAG
>CAYPUM010000304.1:0-5253 GCA_964413545.1 uncultured Roseibacillus sp.
GTGATCTCCGGGGCGAGGTCGGCGTTGATGTGCCGCATGACGCGCTCGAACTCGTAGTCGTCGCCGGAGCGGATGCCCCGCAGGATGTAAGCCCATGCATCGTCTCGGCGTAGTCGACGAGGTAGCGGTTGTCGAAGTGCGCGATGGCCATCCGTTCGCAGGCGGGGATGGAGGCGCGCAGCAGTTCGAGGCGCTCGTCGACGGTGAAGGTGTAGGTCTTGCGGGGGTTGGTGCCGATGGCGACGATGAGACGGTCGAAGAGTTCCAACCCGCGTTGGATCATCCAGAGGTGGCCGTTTGTGAGGGGGTCGAAGCTTCCGGCATAGACGGCGGTTTTCATGGGGGGGGGGGGGGGGGGGGGGGGGGGGGGGGGGGGGCGCCGCCCGGGGGGGGGGGGTGTCGACGCGGGACCGGGCGATTTTCAGATCCGGCGCTCGACCATGGCGTTGCGTTTGAGCAGCTCGAGCCATTTCTGGTAGCGGTCGGAGCGCTTTTCGATTTCGACTTCACGGCGCATTCGTTCGCGCATTTCCTTGTCGAGGGGCGGGGCGGGTCCGGTCTTGATGCCGAGGACCTCGACGATTGTGAAACCGCGGGGATCCTTGAGGGGGCCCACGATGGTTCCCTTTTCGGCGTCGAAGATGATGTCGGCGAATCCGGTTTCGAGGTCGGTGCGGGGGGTGTCTTCCCAGAGTCCCCCGTTTTCGGCGAAGGCGCCGGCGGAGTGCTTGCGGGCCATCTCCGGAAAATCGGCGCCGTCCCGCAACTTCCCGGCGATTTCCTCGGCGAGGGCGAGTTGATCTTCCGGGGTTGCGGCGAGGTTGTCGCGGTCGGCGGACGGGATGAAGATCTTCCGGAAGGTGATGAGGTCCTTCGAGCGGTCCCGGAGTTCGTGCTTGCGCTCCTTGTATCGTTTCCGGATCTCATCGGGGGTGGAGGGCGCCACGTCCCTGAACTGCTGGGACTTGAACGCTTGGACGAGGATCGCTTCCCGCTGGGATTCGCGGAAGGCGCGGCGGGTCATGCCGGTCTGATCGAGGTGTTTGCGGAATTCGTCCTCGTTGCCATTGAAGACTTCGCGGATGATGCGGTTGACTTCCTGGTCGATGACGTGGTCCGGCACCTTGAGGCCCTTGTCTTCGAGGTTGCTGAGCACGAGGCGGTTCTCGATGAGGCGTTCGAGGACCTCTTCCTGGGCCCTCTGGAACTCCCGGCGGTATTGTTCTCCGAGGCGGGGATACTTGGCGCGGAGCATGTTCACCGTGGGGGCGAGGTGGAAGTAGACCTCCCGCTTGGTGATGACGTGGCCGTTGACTTTCGCGGCGATGCCGGTGAGTTCGACGGCGGCGGTCAGGGGCGTGACGGAGAGGGCGGCAAGAAATGCGGCAGAGACGACTGGCTTCATGGTCGATTCAGGGATTCGAGCCATTCGATTGACTCGCGGAGCATAGAGGCGGGGTGGGAGGAACTCAAGCGGGGAAAGCGGCGGTCGTCGAGCATCAGATATCCGCCGTTGCGTTGGATCATGAGCCGGTCGCCCTTGATTTCGACCGTTTCGGCGCCGGCGCCGGCGGCTTCGAGGCGGAGCCGCGCCACCCCGAGCAGGTGATCGGCCGGCGCCGGGAGGCGGCCGAACCGGTCGCGCAACCGGTTCTCGAAACCGCGCAGCTCCGCCGGGTCCGCGAGACTCGCCAGCTCGCGATAGGCGGCGACGCGCTGCTTCGGGTCGCCGATGAAAGAGGACGGAAAGAACGCCGGGAGCAGGTCGCTGCGGGAGGGCTCGTGCCGCGCCTCGGAGAAACGGATGAAGTCGGCGCGGAGGACGACGTCGGACCTCCGCCGGACTGTTTGGCCGCTCAGGCGCTCGACCGACTGCCGCAGCAACTGGCAATAGAGGTCGAATCCGACCGCCGCGATGTGTCCTGACTGGCGGGTTCCGAGGAGGCTGCCGGCGCCCCTGATCTCGAGGTCGCGCATCGCGATCTTGAAGCCCGAGCCGAGGGCGGTGTACTGCCGGATGGCGCCGACGCGTTTACGGGCGTCGCCGGTGGCGAGCTGGTCGCGCGGCAGCATCAGGATGGCGTAGGCACGGCGCGCGGAACGGCCGACTCGTCCCCGGAGTTGGTAGAGGTCGGCGAGGCCGAAGCGGTGGGCGCGGTCGATGATGATCGTGTTGGCGTTGGGGATGTCGAGGCCGCTCTCGATGATGGTGGTCGCGAGGAGGATGTCGGCCATGCCGTCGACGAAGGCATGCATGACCTCCTCGAGGTCGCGGCGGGGCATTTGGCCATGGCCGGTGAGGATGCGGGCTTCGGGGACCAGGTCCCGGATGCGGCGCCGCACCGTTTCGATGCTGCGGACACGGTTGTGAAGGAAGAAGACCTGGCCGTCCCGTTCGAGTTCCCGGCGGAGGGCGTCGCGGACCACCCGTTCGTCGTAGGTGCAAACCGAAGTGTGCACCGGGATGCGGTTCGGCGGGGGGGTGTCGATGGTGGACATGTCGCGCACCCCCATGAGCGAGAAGTAGAGGGTGCGGGGAATGGGGGTGGCGGAAAGGATCAGGACATCGACCTGCCGGAAGCGCTCCTTGAACTGCTCCTTGTGCCTGACTCCGAAGCGCTGCTCCTCGTCGATCACGGCCAGCCCGAGGTTCTTGAAGGAAATGTCGTTCGAGAGGAGGCGGTGGGTTCCGATCACGATATCGACCGAGCCGTTGGCGATTCCTTCGACGGTGGCGGAGATTTCCGAGGCGGTCCGGAAGCGGCTCAGGAGGTCGATGCGGATCGGGAAGTCGCTCATGCGCTCCCGGAACGTGCGCCAATGCTGTTCGGCGAGCACCGTGGTGGGGGCCAGCACCGCGGCCTGGGTTCCGCCGGTGACGGCCTTGAAGGCGGCGCGGATGGCGACCTCCGTCTTCCCGAATCCGACATCCCCGCAGATGAGGCGGTCCATGGGTTTCGGGGCCTCCATGTCGGCCTTCACCTCGGCAATGGCGCGCAGTTGATCGGGGGTCTCGGCGAACGGGAACGAGTTTTCGAATTCCCACATCCACTTCGTGTCGGGGGGGTGGGCGAGGCCGGATTGGGATTCGCGCTCGGCATGGGTCCGGAGGAGGCGCGCGGCGTAGTCGAGGATGGATTTCTCGGCCGCCTGCCGGGTGTTCTTCCAGCGAGTGCCGCCGAGGCGGCTCAGGGCGGGCGCCTTGCCGCCCACGCCGACGTATCGTGAGACGAGGTGGGCCTGGTCGACCGGGACGTTCAGGGTTGCGCCGTCCTTGTATTCGATGCTCAGTTCGTCGTCGCCCTCGTTGTTCCGGAGCAGTCCCTGGTAGCGGCCGATCCCGTAGTCGACGTGCACCACGAGGTCGCCCTCGTCGAGTTCGTCCAGTTCGGTGGCGGCGGAGTGTGTGCGCTGTTGCTCGAGGCGATGCAGGCGGTCGGGGCGCTCGGTGGTCCGGTAGCGCCCGAAGAGTTCCGAGAGGGCGAGCACCGCGAGTCGGGCCCGGCGCAGCACGAACCCTTCGGCGAGGGGAATATCGAGGAAGGACAGGCTGGCGCCGCGGGGAAGGTGCGTGCCGCTCAGCTCGAGGAAGCGCTCCCGCTCGCCCTCGGTGGCAGCCGCCACGCACACCGTCCAGCCGTCCGCCAGCCATTCTTCGAGGTGCTGGAACACGCTGTTCTGGCGCGCCTCCTGGAGGATGAAGTCTCCCGCGCTGAAATGCGCGAAGGGCGTGGCGCTGGCTTCGAATCCGTCCCCCCGGGAGGGGTCGTCGCCGAGGGTGACGTGCGCCTCCTCGACTCCGTGCTCGAGCGCCACGACGAGATCGCCCTCCCGGGACCAGTCGCCGCCACGCGCCCCGAGTGACGGGGGGCGTAGTATCAGTTCCGCCTCTTCGAGGCGCCGCACCGAGACCTGCGAATCGAGATCGAAGGCGCGGATCGATTCGACGTCGCGGTCGAAGAACTCGATCCGCAGGGGAGCGGGCGCCTGGGTTGGAAACACGTCGAGGATTCCGCCCCGACGGGCGAACTGGTAGCGGGAATGCACCCGAGCCACCCGCTCGTAACCCGCCCCGGCAAGGACCGCCTCGAGATTCTCCGGGTCGTGTTGAGCGCCCACCGCGAGGGTGATGGCACCCCTGCTGATCTCGGCCCGGTCCGGGGCGGGATGGGCGAAGGCCTCCGAGGAGGCCGTCACCGCGATCGATCCGCCCCCGGGCGCCGCCATCTGCTGAAACGCGGCCAGACGCTCCGAGTCCCGTTCCGGGTCTGCGAGTTCCTCGTCGCACTCCTCATGCGGAGGGTCCGGGAGCGCCAAACCGGGGCGTCCCCAGAAGCCCAGCTCCCTTGCGATGCGCTCGCGGTGACGCGGAGGCCCCCCCAGGAGCCAGATGCGGCGCCCGGCGCGGGTCCGCCTCAGCCACTCTGCGAGCAATGCCGCCACAAACGCATGCGCCGCAGGTTCGACCGGCGCCAGCTCGAGCGGGCCGCAAAGCCCGCGCTGGTGGTCGTCGAGCCGCGCCGCCAGGCCGCATTCATCCAGCGCGTGACGCACGGCGTCCGCGGGCGAAGTCAGCGAAGGCGCTGTCGTGACAGGGCTGATCCGGGGGCAAGAAGCCACTTGCAGCGCTTGCAGGCAACTTCGATCTTCACAAAGGAGGCCAATGGGAATAGAATGTTAAAAAGCCGGTGATAATTTGCGGATGCAACGTTTATTGTTTTCTCATGGTCAATGGCTTGCGGGCGCCCTGATCATTTTGCTGTTTGGTTGCACCTCGGAGCCGGAGGTTTCGATTTCGCGACCGCTTCCGAACGACGGGGAGGGGTATTCCGCGAGGCGAGGCGTTCGCCTTGGAACGGGAGGCCACTATGGGACGGCGGTTTCGGCGCAGGTTGCGGTGCCCGTCATGGCCGGGAGCAGCCTGCCGCGCAAATCGCCGTCGGCGCTCTACAGCGAGGTGCGGGTGCGCAAGGATTACATGCCGCGGAATGCCCGGGGGCGGCGCGATTCCCGCTCGATGCGTCCCCGCTACATCACGATCCACAGCACCCAGAACTGGGGCCGGGGCGCCGATGCATGGAGGCATTCCCTTGCGCTGAAGCGCGGCAAACTCGGGAGGCTCTCGTGGCACTACACGGTCGACGAGAAGGTTGCGGTCCAGCATCTTCCCACGAACGTCACCGGAAATCATGCCGACTACGACGGCCCGGGCAATCGTTATTCGATCGGCATCGAAATGTGCGAGCACCCCGG
>CAYPUM010000305.1:0-5201 GCA_964413545.1 uncultured Roseibacillus sp.
CGCCCCCACCAGAACACTCCCCCCAAGAACCGCCGCCAGAGCCAGCCACCGATACCCCGCATGGCCGGAGGGCTCGATCGCCAGCCAGCCCGCCGCCAGAACGATCAGCGTCATGCCAGCTGCCACCGCCACGCGTTCTCGTGTTCTCTCAGCCATCCCTGACCATCACCCTATCATACCCCGCTTTCGGCCTGCACCCAAAATTGCCCCTCCCGCACCGCGGAATTTCGGGCATTGACACCCCCGCTCACTTTCATAGCGTCCTTGTCCCGATGAAGATACGCCATCTCGCCACAGGTGTCCTCCTCCCCTTGGCCTGCAGCTCCTGCACGGTGGTCCAATGGCCGGCCCGCGCCGTGAATCACGTCATCGCCCCGCTGACCGCGAATGCCATCCCGCAGGCCCTCCCGGGCGACGGCCCCGCGAGCGGCGGGACCATGATCGCCCTCCGCCTGCATCTCCCGTTTCGGCCGGGTCACCCCGCTTCATCTTCCGCAGAGGGGCCGCAACGCTGAGGGGCCGGCCGCAAGGGCTCCGCTCGTGATGCGAGAATCCGGGAATGGCTGATTCCTCCGTCGCCATACGCCCTCCCGAGCCGCGCGATTGCGAGGCCTTCCTCGAGGCCGCCGCCGCCAGCAGGACGCTTCATTCCCCATGGGTCCAACCCCCGTCCAGCGCCGCCGAGTTCCAGCTTTACCTGAGGCGGTTCGACGGCAGGTCCCACCTGAGCCGCCTCGTCTGCCTGGCCGGCACCGGCGCCTTCGTCGGCGTGGTCAACCTGAACCATATCGTCCGCGGATACCTCCAGAACGCCACGCTCGGATTCTACGCCTTCGTCCCCCACGCCGGACACGGCCTCATGCAGCAAGGCCTCCGGCTCGTCCTGCGCGAGGCGTTTCACACCCTCGCCCTGCATCGCGTCGAAGCCAACATCCAACCCGGCAATCACCGCAGCCTTCGCTTCGTCGCACAGGCCGGCTTCTCCCGCGAAGGATACTCCGCCCGCTACCTCTACATCAACCACGCCTGGCGCGACCACGAACGGTGGGCTCTCCTCGCGGAGGACTTCAGTCCCGACCTTCCTCCGCCACCGCCTCGTCGTCGCGCCGCCCAAGGTTCACCTCACACTCCGGGTGACTCTCCTTGAAACGCGCCCTTCCGGCGTTCGTGACCTTCGTCAACCACAGGTAAAGGTTCCGAAGCTCGTCGAGGCCCTCCAGCTTCGCCAATCCTTCATCCGTCACCGCCGTCCCGTAGAGGTTGAGATACTCGAGCCCGGACAACCGCCGCACCGCCTCCAGACCCTCGTCCGTAATCCCGGTGCGGCTCAGCCAGAGCTTTCTCAACCCCGGCATCTCCGACAGAACCTCGAGCCCGCCGTCCGTCACCCCCGTCGACGAAAGATCAAGTTCCACCAGCCTCTCTCCCACCGGCGCCAGCTTCGCAAGTTCTGCATCCCCGAACTCCTCCCGAATCCCCACCGCCGTGAAAACCAGGCGCTCATCCCCGTGCGACCGGTATTGCAGGGCGTTCGGAAAGACCTCCATCAGCTTCTCAACCGCTGCATCCTCTTCCCCTTCGCCGCCGCCCGCCGCTTCCTGCGGTTCCCGCGGCAAAGCCGGACCCTCCTCCTTCCTCCCCTCGTCCGCTCCGGCCGCGGCCGCCACCCGCGCCGCGGCTGCCACGATCTCCGGCGGCGCCCCGGCTGCCGCCAGCGTCTTCCCCTCCGGCAGCCCCGCCTCGATCCACCATTCCAGAATCTCCAGCTCATGGTCCGCGATCTGCGGTTTCTTCGGGGGCGGCATGTGCTCGTCATCCTCAATCGGCAGCATGATGCGCTCGATCATGAGACTGTCTTTCACATCCCCCGCCACCACCGCGTGATACTCGTCCCCCCCTTTCTTGAGTCCTTCAATCGTGCTCATGTCGAGCCCCCCCTTCACCTTGCTCCGCCCAAGCGGGTTCACGCTCGCATCCCCGGCGTGACACTCATGACACTTCGCGCGGAGTATGGGGACGATGACCTCCTGATAAACCAACCGCTCTGATGGTTCCTTCCCGCCCGGAGCCTCCCCTTCCGCCTCCTTCGGCGCGGGTCCCTCTTCCCGCGCAACGACCGGAATCCCAACAGCCTTGCGCACCCCCGCCTCCTTCGCCGGCCCGGAACCATTGAGCCCCCGAAGCTCCTCCATCACCGGAACGAACGGGTTCCCGTGCACAAGGACACCGCCCTCGTGCGTGGCATAGCCCATCGCCCCCACCGACAACAGCAGAAGAATCCCGTAGATCGGGGAACGAACCCCGCTGTGATCCGCCCAGATCTTCGCCACGTACGCAAGGATGCCGACCAACACGAACACCGTGCTGCCCCACAGGTGCTCCTGAATCTTCGCGTCCGAATGGTCGCCCTGCAAATGCAGGAGGTGGCCCGTGATCAATGCCAACACCCCCGTCGCCACCCCCACAAACAACGCAAAAGAAGTCCGCGGCGCCCACCTCCCGAACGACAACAACCCGCAAAGCTCCATCACGATCACCAACAGAAAAATCCCCACCGGCAAATGCAGGACCAAAAGGTGCATGTCGCCAAAAAAACGGCCCCACACCCCCAGCCGGACCTCCCCCGCCTCTTGCAGCATCAGGGGCAAAACCGCCGCCGCCGCCCCGCAGAGAAGCGCCGCGATCGTTACAAACAGGAGCCCCGCCGCCCCCTTCCGTTCTCCCGTCCGCGCCTCGTCGGAAGACGCCCCCCCGGGGCCGCCGTCGTGCCTGTCGTCGCTCATGGCTTCCTGCTTCTACGGACCCCCTCGCCCGTCTGTTTCCGCAATTCCAACCTTAATCAGAGTCGCGCCGCCGGACCTTCACCGGAACCGGACGAAGCCTCCGCCCGCCGAACAGCCAGTGAAAATCCAGCCCCAGATACGCAAGGCTGTTCAACAATACCAGAAGCGCCAGCCCCTCGTCGAGAAACGGCAGCGGATCAACCGTCGGTCCCATCACCAGCAAATACAGGCCCGCCAGCATCGCCAATCCAAGCGCGATCAATTTCTTCATTCGGGCCGGAGTCTACACCATCCCCGCCAGATGCAACAGCGAGAAAATCCGCCCCGGTTCCCCCGCGCCTCACTCGTTCTCCTCGTCGTCCAGTTCCCCGCCGTGATTGAGAATGAACTGCAGGTCCTCCAGCCCAAGGTTGCTGGCAAAGCCCTCGTCGCCAAGGACATTGGTGACAAGCGCCGTCTTCTGGTGCTGCAGGACGCGGATCTTCTCTTCGACCGAATCCCGCGTCAGCAACCGATACGCGATGACCTTGTTCTTCTGCCCGATCCGGTGGGTCCGGTCGATGGCCTGGTTCTCCACCGCCGGGTTCCACCACGGGTCATACAGGATCACATACGAGGCCGACGTCAGGTTCAACCCCGAGCCCCCCGCTTTCAGCGAAAGAAGAAACACCGACGGATCCTTCGTCGTCTGAAACCGCTCGATCTCCCCCTTCCGGTCCTTCGTCTGACCCGTCAGATAATTGAACGACCGGCTGTCCACCTCCAGTTGGGTCCGGATAATCTCCAGCATCGAGACAAACTGCGAAAAAACCAGAACCTTGTGACCCTCCTCCCGCAACTGGTCCAGAAGGTAAAACAACGTCGCCAGCTTCGCGCTCTCTTCCTTCAGATACTTCGGATCAATCAGTCCCGGGTGACAGCAAATCTGTCGCAGACGCATCAGCCCCTGCAGGATCGCAAAGCTGTTCTTCTTCACGGCCTCATCCGAGTCCAGCCCCAGAAGGGCCTTCTGAATCCGCTTCAGTTCCGCCTTGTACATCTCCATCTGGACGCCTTCCATCTTCGCGTAGACCTCCTCCTCGGTCCGCGGCGGCAGGTCCCTCGCCACCTGGCCCTTCGTGCGACGCAACAGGAACGGCCGCAGCCGCGCCGCCAGCCGGTTCTGCGAATGCGGTTCCTTCCGCTTGTCAAACCGCTTCTTGAAATACGCCCGCGACCCCAACACCCCCGGCATCGCAAACGCCATCAGGCTCCACATGTCCATCAGCCGGTTCTCAATCGGCGTCCCCGTCAACACCAGCCGGTTCTCCGCCTCCAGCTCCCGGGCGCACTTCGCCGCCTTCGAGTCCGGATTCTTGATCTGCTGACCCTCGTCCAGAATCACCACCAGCCACCGCACCTTGTTCAAGTCGTCCCCCCCCACGCGCAATTGCGCGTAGTTCAGCACCAGAAGATCAATCTCCTTCAGCAACCGCGGAATGTCCAATTCGTCCCGGCTCCGTAAAACCTGCACCCGCAGGTCCGGCGCAAACCGCTGCGCCTCCACCGCCCACACGTCCAACACCGACTTCGGACATACCACCAGCGCCGGCATGTGCTTCTTCTGCTCGCGAACCACCTCCCTCAACCAAAGCAGATAGGCGATGCTCTGGATCGTCTTGCCCAGCCCCATGTCGTCCGCCAGAATCCCCCCGAACCGGTTCGTCGCCAGATAGGCAAGGAACTTGAACCCGTCCACCTGATACGGCCGCAGATCCGCCAACAGCGAAGTCGGAACCTCCGGCGCCACCTCGATCTGAATGTCCTTGGCCCGATCCTTGATCCGCTTCCATGCCTTCGGGTCGAACACCTCCGCCGCCTTCGGGTCCGCCAGCTGCATCGCGTGCATCCGGTGCGTGTCCCCCGACAAGTCAAACGGATCAAGCCCCAGCCGCGTCACCGCATCCCGCTGCTCGGGGTCGAGCTTGATCTCGAGCCGCATCCACGACCCGTCGTCCATCCGCACATATCCGCCGCGCGCCGCCACCAACTGCCTGATCTGCGCCTTGCTCAGATTCACCCCCTCGACATCAATCACCACCCGCAGGTCGAACCAGTCGATCTCCTGGTTCACCACCTCGAAACGCACCGCCGCCGAAACCGGGTCCGCAAGGATGGTCCGCAGCTTGCCGTCCATCTCCAACGCCACCGAACCCGGCATCGTCTCGTTCCATGCCGCAAATCTCTCCGGAAACTGCTTCGTGATCCGGGTCTTGAACGCGTCCAACTTCTCGTCGTAGGTCAATCCCATGACCGCCAGAAGGTCCGGAACCGGATACAGCTTCTCCCGCGCGAACCGCAACAGCTGCTTCCCGCGGACCGGCTTCTGCTCCACCAGCTCCCAGCCCCCTTTCACGAGCTTCTCGGTGCGCCGCTCCT
>CAYPUM010000306.1:0-5195 GCA_964413545.1 uncultured Roseibacillus sp.
GTGAGGGCGTCCCGCGAGGGGCGGGCCTACGTCTACCATCCGACGCGGAACCGGGAACGCATCGTGTCTCCGCTGGCGAAGGAATTCGTGCAGAATGCTTTCGGAGGAAGCGTCGGCGACGCCATCCTCCAGATACTCTCAACCGGGGCGCTCACCCCGGACGAGAAATCCGCCGTCGAGCGCGAACTCAAGAAACACAGAGCCATGGCTGCAAAAAAGAAGACCAGCAAGAAAAAGGCCGCTACCAAGCGGAAAGTCACCAAGCGCAAGGTCGCCAAGAAGGCCCCCGCGCGCAAGGTCGCAAGGAAGGCCGTCAAGAAGAAGGCCGCCAAGAAGAAAGCTGCCAAGCGCAAGGTCGCAAGGAAGGCCGTCAAGAAGAAGGCCGCCAAAAAGGCCGCGCGCAAGGTCGCAAGGAAAACCGCCAAAAAGGCCGCCAAAAAGACTGCCAAAAAGAAGACGGCCAAGAAGGCCGCCAGGAGACGTCGCTAACCGACACGAGTCCGACAGCATCCGATGTTGTAAGATCGTTCGCGTTTTCGCGTTTGCGGAAGAAGGGCGCTGCATGCAGCGCCCTTCTTCGCGTCCGGGGGGAGGGGCGGCGGCCTCCTGACCAGCGGGCGGATGGAGACCACGCGAAAAGGGTTGCGTCGAAGGCAGGGCGCGGTAGGCTTCCCCCCCAACCAGGTTTGGCGCGGTTAGCTCAGGGGTAGAGCACTACCTTGACACGGTAGGGGTCACTGGTTCAAATCCAGTATCGCGCACCATGACCCGCATTTCCGGCCGTTCGATGCAGGCAGAGAAGGAGCTTCCCCACCTTGTGCGGCTGCTCGACGACCAGCATCCGGTGGTCCGGCAGTCGCTGCGGGATCGGCTCGAAGGCTACGGGGGCGACGTGAGCCGGGAGCTGTCGGAGCTCGGCATTTCGCTCGACGAGGACGCCCGGGTCCGCCTCTCGCGAATGCTGGCGCCCGGGCGACGCGCGCAGGTGCGTCGCGAATGGGCGGTGCCCGCCGCCGGTTTCGAGGTGGCGGACGGCGACTGGGAGAAGTTCGAGTTTCTGATGCGGCTTCTCAGCGAGTTGCTGCACGACGGGACCACGGTGCGGCCGGCGTTGCCGGACTGCCTCGACCGGCTTTCGGATGAGGCGGTTTTGCAGGGGGCCCATCACGACGAGGCGGAGTTGTGCAGGTTTCTTTTCGGGTCGGGGCGTTTTCGTGCCAACGACCGGGGGTTTTACCGCGCCGAGAATGCCGACCTGCTGTGGGTCCTCCAGCACCGGCAAGGGAACCCGATCGGCCTGACGGTGGTGGCCATGCTGGTCGCGCAACGGCTTGGTCTTCGCATCCTCGGGTGCAATTTCCCGGCGCATTTCCTCGGCTGGATCACGGTGGACGGCAACGATCACCTCATCGACTGTTACCACCGCGGGCGGCTGATCGCCATGGACGAGCTTCGTGAGAACTCGTCGGTTCTGACGCCGGACGCCCAGAACGCCATCTCCCAACCCTGTTCGTTGCGGGCCATCCTGCGACGCATCCTGGCCAATCTGCATCTCGCCTTCGCCCGTTCGAACCATCCCGAAGACGCGGAGGTGGCGGGCGAACTCCTCGCTTCGCTCGACGATTGATCCATGAGGCCCCTCGAAGAAGAGATCCTGATCGAGGGACAGGTTCTCCGACGCTTTGTTTTCGCTCCGGATCCCTCCCGGCCGGTTCGTGCGGCGGCCGTGCATTATCATGGCCAGGGCGATCATTCGTCGCGCTACGAGGAGACCATGCGGGTCTTCACGGGCCGCGGGGTGGCCTGCGTCGCGACCGACCTTCCCGGCCACGGCGAGTCGGACGGGAAGCGCGGGGTTGTTCCCGGCTTCAGGGTCATCGACGGGCTCACCCGGAGCGCGATCGGGCGCGCGCGAGGATTGTGCCCCGACGGGCCCCTCGGGATTCTGGGACATTCCGCCGGCGGGCTTCTCGCCCTGCATGAGCTGTTGCGATCTCCCTCGGACTACGATTTCTGCTGGCTCAGTTCCCCTTTGGTGCGTCCGGGCGCCAACCGCTCGCGCCTCCTTGTTTTTCTTCTGCCGTTCCTGGCGCGTCTTTTTGCCGGGCACACCGTCCGCACCGGCGTCCGCCCGGAGGATTGCAGGCACGACGCCATGCGCCCCGGGCCGGAAGGCGCCGGCCCTCTGCCGAAGCCCGGCCAGAATCATGGCCGGATCGGGTTGGGCTGGGGATGGGAGTTGCTTCAGACTGCCGCCGCGGTCCGGCTGGCGTTTGCCGCCAACCCGCCCGGCGTCCCCCTGCTCGTCACGCAAGGCACGGCGGATCGGATCTGTCGCGTCGAGCACCTCCGTGCCCTCCTTGCCCGGGCCGCCATCCCCCGCCTGCGCTATCGCGAGTTTACCGGCGCCCTTCACGAACCGTTCGCCGACGACTCCAAGGCCGAAGTCTTCGCCGAGATCGACCGATGGCTGGATGAGATTCTCCGCCCGCTCGAAGCCCTTCAAGTGTCCTGAAATGCGGGTTCGTCCCCGTCATGGTCGGGGCGGTGCTGGCGATCATCAAGTTTGCGACACCCGCCACCTGGCTCATCGGCCTCTCCCCGGGCGTGGCGCCGATCTACGCCGCGACCGTGGCGAGTCCGCCGGCCGAGCGGCCCAATGATCTCCTGCGCGCCATGCCGCGCACCTTCTGGTTCTGGCAGACCGTGACAGGTCTCGTCACGGTTCGCCTCGTCGTCGCCCTTCGCTGCACCCTCCGCCGCACCGCCCGCAAGGCCCGGGAAGAAGAGCCGGAGCCGGAACGGCTCGCGGCATGATCACCGCCTCATTCTGCTACCGGGCGGGCAGGCAGGTCTTGGAGGTCTCGTGGTCGAGGAGGTCCCGGCACCGGAGACGCACGAACAGCCGCCCGGTGGCGGCGCCTTCGGGCAGCGCCACCACGGCCTCCCGGGCGTGCGGCACAACCTGCTCGACGCCCGCCACGGGCTCCCCTTCCGCGGAGCGATTGTCATATACGGCGACCTTGAATGCGAACTGCGGCAGAGTGGTGGCGTCATTCTGCCACCGCACCGCCAGCTTCCGGTCCTCCCGCAACTCCGCCTTGACTGACTGAATCCTGATCGGGGCGTAAGAAGGTTCCTCTTCGTCGCGCTCGATCGCGAGCCGGGAGGGATTGTCCAGCGCCGGCTTGGTGTCCCGGCCGCCGGCGGTCATGAAATAGAACGGACCGGTTTCATCCCGCGCCACTCCGGCGTTCCAGGCGGTCCGGAAATTGAAGGAGCGCTTGCCGGGCTCGAGATCCCATGCATTCACCGAATACCGGCCCTCGCGGAAAGGTTGCCATTCGCCGTCCGGACGGCGCTTCCAGCCGCCGCGAAGGTTCGTGGTGCGGGCCCGCTCGCCCGTCTCGAGCCAGTCCTCGATGAAGGCGTCCGTCCTTCCCCGGAAGAGGGCCTCCCTGACCGCCACGTCCATCGTCACGAGGTGCGTCCACTTCCTGGTGTCGCCCGCGCGCGCCCAGTAACCGAAGCAGGTATGCCCGTCGACCGGCCAACACCGCGCCACCAGCGTGTACCAAACGTCGACGTCCCACCCCAACTCGAAGTTCCACGACTTGAGGCCGGTCCCCTCGCCGCCGAACTTCGTGGTTTCGGTCCCCGGTCCCCGGTGCACGGGCCTGATCGGGGCACTGTGTTCCTTGTGATCCCAGATCGAAAAAATGTAGTTGTGCCCCCGCGGGTGGACCTGGATGCCTCCGTATCCCGCCGCCCGGCCTCCCCAGCCAAGGGCCTCGTAGTAGGTGTTCGGGGCCTCGCCGCCCTCCGGAACACGCACTTCATTGATGATGATGTCCCCCGCAAACGAGTCGTCGAAAACGAGATGCGAAGAGGGGGCGGCATTCCCGCCCGCCAAGACCGTCGCAACCGGAAGACACGCCCCGCCGGCCCCCATGATCCGGAAACCAACGCGATGCCAGGCTCGAATTCTCATGATCAATCCCCTCTACGGAACCAGCAAGGCAATCCTCGCATTACAGTTCGGACATTTTCGGGTGGGGCATCCCGAAGCGATGCCGGCCCGTCTGCGGCGCGTAGTGCTTTGTTTCATCGCTTCATACACGGGGGACCTGAACCGGACCTTGGTGCTTGTGAACCGGCGACGGGTCCGCTATGACGCTGGCGCGGAAGACACAAATGCTTGAGGTAGATCTCCCCGGCCGTGAAGCGTTCCGCGCAAGCCACTTGGTAACTGACTACAACGGGACACTTGCGTGCGACGGCCAGTTGTTCGAAGGCGTAGCCGGGTTGATGAGTCAGATCTCAAGCATTCTTGAAATTCACGTTGTTACCGCGGACACCTTCGGCCAGGCAGCGGAGAATCTGCAGGCACTACCCGTGACGCTGACCATTTTGCCCCCGGGCGCCCAAGCCCGCCAAAAAGTCCGGCACGTCCGGCATCTCGGGGTCTCCAGAACAATCACTCTGGGAAACGGCCGGAACGACGTCCTGATGCTCAGGGAGGCCGCGTTGGGGATCTGCATTGTCGAGAGTGAGGGCGCCTGCATGCAAGCCCTCCAAGCCGCGGACGTGGTCTGCAGGTCCGCCCCCGAGGCCCTCGGCTTGCTGCTGAACCCCAAGCGCCTGACCGCAACCTTGAGAGAGTAGGCCTCCGCCTCTCCCAATACTACCCAACACGCCGAAATCGGCATCCCGCTGTAGGTGAACCCGCCGGCTTCAGTGATCACCGGGATCGCATAGGCATTGCACCGGTTCACCGCGGTCGACTTCACCCCGCGCCACGGGTAGCGGTCGTCAATCCGGGTCGCCACCGGCTCGCCGAGCGCGGTGGCGCGGCCAAGGTCGACCGCGTCGACCGTCACGCCCAGCACCGAGGGGCGCAACACCTCGACCGGGCCGCAACGGATCGCATGAACCAGCCGGTCAAGGGTGTCGCGCCACCGGGGAACGAGCGGGTCGGCGAGCCGGTAGCGCTCGTTCAGGTCGAGCAGCGCCCGGCAGCCCCAAGGAGGGCGATCGATGGTGCTTTCATGGTTCAGTTCTTTCCATCGACAGCTTGATGTTGCCGAGCGGCTTCCAATTCCGCCAGACGGGCGACTGTCGGATGACGATCGACTTGGCAGAGCGCGCGGCGCCGAAGGTCCGGGTCACGCTGAGGTAGCGGCCGGCGTCGCCGG
>CAYPUM010000307.1:0-5181 GCA_964413545.1 uncultured Roseibacillus sp.
GAACGCCAGCTCCCAGCATTTCCAGTACATCTGCACCCACTCCGGATTCCCGTCGAGAATGGGATCAGGCAAGACCTTCTTGTTATCCCGGAAGGTGGGCAATGCCTCCTCCACGTAGGCCCGTTTCGCAAAGTACATTCCGCGATCGCCGGCGTGCGCCGCCATCACCGAGGCAAGCATCAGGCTGAGACAAAGGCGCGAGTGCCTGGCGGCGGGTTTCCAGAGGCGTGCGGATCTTCCTGGCATGGGGTGTGTTCTCTTTCTACGTTTGGCTCCGCGCGACATCCGTCGGGCCATTCCGACGAGACAACGGGCCGAATGACCGACTCCACAGGGTGAGGCAGGCGCAGGGTATTGAAACGGCGAGGCAGGACAAGGGACTTCTTTGGCTGGCGGAATCACGGCCCCGGGGTCATGAGCGGGCGATACGGCAACCGCGCAGGCGAGGGAGGGCGGAATCCGCCCGCGTTGAAAAGATCAGGCAAGCAGCCCGTATGCTGAATTCGACAAGTTCTTCCTTTTCCGCTAGCGTTTGCGGACCAGTGGGGCGCGTGAAATCAGTTCGGCTCGTCTTGTTGTTCGGGGTCTTCGCGGGGTCCGTCTTCGGCGAACCGCTCGTGACTCGCGAGCAGGTCGAAGCCGACTGGGATCTGCAAGACACGAAACGGGGCATAATCCGGTCCGCCGCCCCGAAAGGCATTGTGCCCCCGGAAGACGCCGCGGGCGGATGCGACGGGCACAAGGATGGAAAATGGGGATTTCACACCGAGGACCAACAGAATCCCTGGTGGCAGGTCGACTTGGGGCGGGAGCGAAAGCTTGATCATCTCCTGCTCTACAACCGCTGTGATGAGTGCGGCGCGCGCAACTCCCGGATCCGGGTCTTGTTCTCTGACGACGGCAAGTCGTTCTCCCAGGTCTACCAGCACAACGGGAAGGTCTTCTACGGGTTCACCGACAAGAAGCCGTTGCGAGTGGATCTTGGCGGCGCCCCGACCCGGTTCGTCCGGCTCCAGCTTTCCGGGAAATCGTATTTCCATCTCGACGAGGTCGAAGTCTTCGAAGCCGGGAACCCGAAGAACATCGCCCTGAACCGCCCCGCGAATCAGAGCAGCACCAGCCGGTGGTCCACCCGCTCCGCGACAACGAGTTCGGACGGGGGTGTCGCGCCGGCCGGCCCCCAAGTGGTCCGGCGCGGCCGGCGCCGGCGTGGCCGCCCTGCAGGAGCGCTTCGACGAACTGGCGGCGAGCAAGAATGATGCACGCGCCGTCCGCCACGTGGTTCGCGAGGCGGCGTTCAAGAACCCCTTGCTGGACTTCGAAGACATCCTGTTCGTCAAGCGCGCGCCAACGCTCCTTCCACACCTGTCAGACCAGTACTACGGGTGGTGGGCGCGGCCGGGAGGGGGGCTTTTCATCCTCGAGGATTTCAAGACCGATGCGGCGCGGCTGGTCTGCCTCACCAGCGATTGGGCGCCGGGCAACTTCCTGCGGCCGGAGCTTTCGTATGACGGCAAACGGGTCCTCTTTGCCTACGCGAAGCACTATCCGCATGTGGCGGGCGTCAAGGACAAGGTCAACAAGGACAACCTGCCGGAGGACGCCTTCTATCATCTTTACGAGATGAAGCTGGATGGCTCGGAAGTCCGGCGGCTGACCCGTGGGAAGTACGATGATTTTGACGGCCGTTATCTGCCCGACGGTGACATCGTCTTTCTGTCCACCAGAAAGGGGCAGTTTCTGCAGTGTTCCAAGGCCAACACGGCGCGGACGCTGGCCACCCCCGACCTTCCGGACAGCTACGTCCGCTGTGGGGGCGACACCCAAGGTGCAGCCGCATATGAACAAGCCGTGCCTCGGGGTCTCGCGGGAGGAAACGGGCAAATACATCCTTGGAACCGCGCCCGTGGAGAGGGATGGCTCCGCCTTTTTCCGGGTCCCTTCCGGGGTGCCCGTCTTCTTTCAGGCGCTCAACGCCGAGGGCAAGGCGGTGCAGACCATGCGGTCCCTCACCTTCGTCCAGCCGGGCCGAACCCTGTCCTGCATCGGATGCCATGAATCCCGCGACGCCACCCCGCCCTCGGACCCCCCCCTTGCTTCGCGCCGCCCGCCGTCGAGGCTGACACCCGGGCCTGAGGGTTCATGGCCCCTGCGATTCGACACGATGGTCCGACCGATCCTGGACAAGGCCTGCCTGGAGTGCCACGGGAAAGGGGATCCTTTCGAACTGACTCCCCGGCACGCCTTCGACCGCCTCCTTGCCTACGCCAACAACGACCTCAGGAAGCTGGTCTTCGAAAAGGACTACTCCACCGCAGGAACCGGCCCCGCACTCGACAGCAAACTGCTCGCCTTCCTCGAATCCGACCCCGAACACGAATCCGTGACCCTCAGCCCCGAAGAACGGAGCCGCCTCTACGCATGGATGGACACCTACGCCCAGCGCCAAGGGTCCTTCAGCGAGGAACAAGAAAAGGACCTCGCCGCCCTCCGCCAGAAACTGGCCCCGGAGTTGTTCGAGAAACCGTGAAGCCGATCGGGTTCGAAGTCAGCGGGCGAAGCGCAACTTCCACTGGATGGCGCCCGTCGCGGCAGGCACGATGCTGACGGAGACCGCCCCCTTCTGCACGGCGACTTTCGCCCTCTTGCCGCCCATTTCGGCGCTGGCGAGCTTGTATCCCATGGGGAGGTGCACCGTGAGCGCGTAGGGATCGTCGATCACCACGCCGCTCTTGCCGGTGAGAGTCGTCGCGCCGGCGTCCCACCGGACCTCGGACAGGCTGACGCCGCCCTGCGAGATGTGTCGTGTGGTCGAAAGCACCCACGGATGCTCGCGCGCCTCATGAATCGCAAAGACCTGGAGGCCGTTGTTCCCGTCCATCGCCGGGGCGGTGAACGTCCCTTTGCACCGGCCCAGGAACCGCTTGCTCCAGAACTCGTAGACCACGTATTCCTTCCGGCTGGACAGCCCCAAGTCGGAGAACCTGACCTCCTCGGCCGGCAGATCGTCGCGGCTCCAGTGCCGGGCGATCTCTCTCCAATTGAACCTCGCCAGCACCGACCAGTGCCCGAAGGGCCGGTCGATCTCCTGCATCCACCAGACCGGCTGCTTGCCGTACTGCGGGGCATGATTCAGTTGAGGATGGCGCAGGTTGATCCGTGGTTCCGGCAGACGCTTCAGGTTGTCGGTTGTGTTGTTCGTGATCCGGCCGCTTTCGATCGGATTGTAGTCGTACAACTGGCCGGGAACGGTGAAGAGCACCGGAGACGCGCGTTTGATGCCCTCGATGTTCCGGTCGTCCTCATAGATCTCCATCTTGTCGCTCAGCATCAGCATGCCGCTTGCCATGGTCACGATGCAGGGCCTGACGATCGTGTCGGAAACGTCCGGCCCCGCGACGGCGTCGGGCTTGGGTCCCTTCGGCTTGCTGTCGACGCATTCCATGTACCAGGGAAGGTTGCGGCTCTTCACCCAATTGGGCCAGATGTCACAGTGATCGGGATCGTTCCTCCAGACCACGCCCTCGTAGGAGTTGAAATACTGGAACTCAGCGGGGCCGTATCCGTCGCGCCCCAGCCGGCAGCCGTCGATGAGCCCGATCAGCTCCGGCCGGACGCTCCAGCATCCAAGGATGAAGATGTCCTCGCCCAGTTCTTCGTACGCCGCGCGATTCAACCTGCGCAAGGCTTCGCCCGGCGTGGTGGAGTGCTTCTTGAAGTATTCGGGGTACTCGCTGTATCCCCAGGCCATGAGATTGCCCTGGCCGTCGATCTTGACATACTCCCAGCCTTGCTCCCGCAGCCCCTTGTATGTGGGGCGCATCAGGCCGTCCAGCGCCTCCTCGTTGAACGGATTCAGCGTGTAGGTGTTCGCGTTGAGCACCTTGCCGTCGGGTGTTTGCAGAAACCAGTCGGGATGCTCCTTCGCCATCTTGTCGATGACCTTGTCGCCGGGACGGAAGACCACGGCCGTGTGGATGGCGGGCTTCATGCCGGCCTCCTTGATCTTGCGAACGACCTCCTTCGCGCCGCCCGGAAACTTGTTGTTCCAGTTCAGATATCCTTCCGGGCTGGAGCCCGTGGCCCAACCGGCGTCGATTTGCAGGTATTCATACCCGTAATCCACGAGGTTCTTCTTCTTGAACACCGCGATGATGTTGTCGATCGTGTCCTGCGTAATGCCTCCCTTGTAGGACCACCACGTGCAATATCCCGTGACCGGCCCGTCCCACACCTTGTACGTCCAGGGTTCGTAGTAACGCAGGTTCTTGTGCTTCTGGTAGAATCGCGGGCGGAAGGTCAACCGGAGAGACTGGCCCCGGCTCGTGAGCTCGAAGGTGCGCTTCTTCTCGTCGTCCGTCTTCGGCATGATCCGCGTGGCCCCGGCCGCCGGACCGGACAGCACCCAGTCCCGGTGGCGGTCGTAGACGGCGTTGTTGCGGAGGTTGCGGCTCAGGCCCGCGCAGTTGCGGACCATCGGGAAGCGCTCCTGCGCCTCGGAATCGGTCTCGGCCGGGAACGCCTCGCCGCTGCCGGTGACGCTCCCCCGCAAGGTCAGCGTGGCCCCCTTGGCCGCCTTGAACGTCAAGGTCTGCTCGACCTTGTCGTCCGCGGTTTTCACCTCCGGCGCGAATTGGACGGGCACGCTCTTTCCCCGGGAGTCGTTCGCCGTGACGACGGCATCGAGGATTCGGCCGCCATGGTAATCGAGGGTGAGGGTCCCTTTCGCGGCATCCCAGTCGGCGCGGGCGGCCGCGTTCGGCGGCGGCCCCTCGGGCCGCGCGGGAGCAGCCGGGGCGAAAGTGCTGAGGGCAAAGAACAAACTGAAACTTGTCACCGGTCGCTGAAACATGACTTTCTCCTTGAATGTAACCGCTATAACGTGCGGGCTTGCAGGGTTCTTTCTGCCCTTGCACGCACCGCCGGGTGCCGTCAGTCAAGCGTTGCCGGCATCATGCAGGATGACGCGTTCCGGGAAACAGCTTCGCAGGCAGCCCCGGTCGATGGCAGCCAACCGACCGGCTTGCAAGAAAGGGGTCAGGATTAAACTCTTGACATTCCCGGTCGTTATCGTCTTCCTTCCCCGTCGATTCGCGGCTCGAGACGACGGGTGATCGGTGCGATTTTGCGATGACTCATGGATTTCTCCCGGGCGAGGCGGATCGTGCGGCTCACCGCGTT
>CAYPUM010000308.1:0-5158 GCA_964413545.1 uncultured Roseibacillus sp.
ACGTCGTCGAATTCCGGAGTTTCGAGAAGTTCTGCGAGGGCCGGATGTTGTGGGAGATGCCGGCGATCACGGCGCGGACCTGCGGGATCTGCCCGGTCAGCCATCTGCTGGCCTCGGCCAAGGCGGGCGACGAGATCCTGGCGGTGTCGGTGCCGCCCGCGGCGGACAAGCTGCGGCGGCTGATGAACAAGGGTCAGATGATCCAGAGCCACGCGCTGAGCTTCTTTCACCTGAGCGCGCCGGATTTCCTGATCGGCTGGGACGCGCCGGTCGAGAAGCGCAACATCGTCGGCATCATCCGGGAGAATCCGGAGCTGGCGCGGGCGGGGATCCGGCTGCGGCAGTTCGGCCAGGAGATCATCGAGCTGCTCGGCGGCAAGAAGATCCATCCGGCCTGGGCGGTTCCGGGAGGGGTGCGTTGCGGGCTGACGCAGGAAGGCCGGAAGCAGATCGTCGCCAAGCTGCCCGAGGCGTTCGAGACCGCCCGCACCGCGCTGGACCTGTTCAAGGGGCTGGTCGAGAAGAGCCGCGAGGAGGTGGACAAGCTGGCGAGTTTCGAGTCGCTCTTCATGGGACTGGTGGCGGCGGACGGCGCTTGGGAGAACCACGGCGGCAAGCTGCGATTCAGCGACAGCAAGGGCAACATCGTGGCCGACCAGATCGACGCCCGGGACTACCGGGACTACATCGGGGAGGCCGTGCAGTCGTCGTCGTATCTCAAGAGCCCGTATTACAAACCGCAGGGGTTTCCGGACGGGATGTATCGGGTCGGGCCGCTGGCGCGCCTCAACGTCTGCGACTTCATGGGCACGCCGCAGGCCGACGCCGAGCTGCGCGAGTACCGCGCCAAGTGGGGCGGGCGCGCGGTGAAGTCGTGCTATCTTTACCACTACGCCCGCCTGATCGAGATTCTCGCCTGTCTGGAGCGCACCCAGCGCCTGATGGACGACGCCGAAATGTTCTCCGAGGACCTGCGTGCCGACGCCGGAATCAACAAGCATCGCGGGGTGGGTGTCAGCGAGGCGCCGCGGGGAACGCTCTTCCATGACTACACGGTCGACGGGAACGGCGTCATCCAGTCGGTCAACATGATCATCGCGACCGGCCAGAACAACCTCGCCATGAACCGCTCCGTGCTCGAGATCGCGCGGAATTACATCGACGGAAACGAGATTCCGGAAGGCGTGCTCAACCGCGTCGAGCATGGGATCAGGAATTTCGACCCGTGTCTGAGTTGTTCGACCCATGCGGTGGGCAGGATGCCCATGCAGGTGCGCCTGATCGGCCCCGACGGGGCGGTGCTCGACGAGGCGAGGCGCGACGGCTGAGGGCGGGCCCCGGGTCTTGGCAGGCGGGGCGGCCCGGCGTTTTAATCGGGTTGGTGATGCGGACGCTTGTGATCGGCTACGGCAACCCGTTGCGGCGCGACGACGGGGCGGGGCCGGAGGCGGCGCGGCGGTTGGCCGGGATGCAGCCCCCCGGGGTGGTGGTGGTGGAGGCGCACCAGCTCCTGCCGGAGCACGCCGAGCTGTTGTCGAGGGTCCGGCGGGCGGTCTTTGTTGATGCGAGCGCCGAGGAGGGGTTGGAAGAGGTGCGGCTGCAACCGGTCGAGCCTGCCGCGGGCGCCGGCCTTGATCCCCACGTCAGTGATCCGGGACGCCTGCTGGCGCTCGCGGCGGAGCTCTTCGGAAACGCGCCGGAGGCATGGATGCTGCGCTTGCCGGCGGCCGATTTCGGAATCGGCGAGGGCCTCTCCCCGACGGCCGAAGCGGCGGTGCGGGAGGCCGTGGCCCGGCTCGCGGATTTCTGCGCCGCGGCGAAATGATGATCGCTGGCGGGATGGTCCCCGACGAACGACGGATCGTTGTTGGCGGCGTCGAGGACGATGCATGTGTCGGTCCCCCACGCCATGGCTGGCGCCGCTCGCCCTCGCGGAGTTCCCCGAGGATCTGATCCGTGGTCCGGGAATCACCGGGGTGGAGTCGCTTCGCACAACCAAGCAGGGCAAGGGCTCCGGGAACTCCCGTCCCCGGAACGACCACCACCTTGAATTCCGATTCCGAAACCCGCTGCGCTCAGACAGCCATATACCGGATTCAGCTTGACGTCCCGTTCGATGAAACCGATGTCACAAGGGCACTTTCCGTCGCGCATCGCTTCATGAAAATGCACCTCCTGATTCCGGGCGCCGCGGATGATGCACCCTTGGGCGGCGCCCTACCTGATGGTTCGGCTTGGGTCACCGATCGAGCTGGACGAGGATGATCCCAACCCGTTTGCGCCGGAGCCGGAGCGTCCCCCGGGTGCGCCCCCGCTGTTTCCGGCATGGCGGTTCGATCCGTCGGATCCCTTCATCGACGTCACGAGTGCCCTGAGATCCAATCTTGCTTGGCGGGAGTTGTTCGTCGATGCCCGGAGGAGGACAAAGCGTCGGCCCGAGCCCGAAGGCTCGGAAGTCCAGAAGGCGATCGCTTCGTGGGACGAGCTGGACTCGTGGGACCCGGCCGCGCCGCCCGCCCCGTTCCGGGCGGTAGTGGCGGCCGGCCCGGCCGTGATCAAGCCTCTTCTCGATTGCCTCGAGAACGACGAGCGCTGGACGCGGATTCGGGCCGAGACCGGTTGCCCGCACACGTTGATCCTGCGGCTCCGGGATCTTGCGATCCACGCCCTCAACCGGGTCCTGCAATTTCCGGCGGTGGAGATCCCCTGACGATGCTCCCGCCGAGGCGCGGCGGTATGAGGCGGCGGCGGCTAAGGCGCGGGCTTTCTGCGAGCGCCATGAATTCAGTGTCGGAGGCGAACTTTGGTACCGGGTTCTCGCGGACCGGGAGGCGGACCCCGGATTCCAAGTGACTGCGGCGCTTGCAGTCGTGACCCCGGAGAACTGCGATTTCTACTATCGCATCACCGATGAGTGGTTCATTCGCGACACGGTGCGGGGCCGCTATGACTCACCGAGGACGTCGCGGGAGGGACGAACCCTGCGGGGCCGGAGCAATCCGGCGGTCCTCGAACTGATGGAGCGGGCATGGGAGCGGGACCGGGCCCGCCTCGAGGCGCAGTTGGCGGACGGGCAGCCCGAGGGGAGATCTCCGATGGCTTGTGGAGACCCGAAGTCTGGACCAGCCCGCGGTTCCGGGTCGACGACCCGGTCGAGAAACGGGACGCGGCCATCGCGGAGTGGATCAAGGTGTTGCAGGGCGGGCGGTGAGCGGGTCGTCACGGACCGGAGGCCGGAAGCGCGGACGTCTCGCTCGCCTTTCGATCTCAAATCCGGTGGCAGGGTGCCGCCCCTCCCGCGAGCGAACGGCAACGGGAACCCGGCAAGCTCCCCCGCACTCTCACGTGAACGTCAACGGGACTCTTCAGCCGTTGACATCCTGGTGCAGGCTTCGGCGAGAACGGTGAGAGCAAAGCGATTGCCAGTGTTTCGTGCGCTGACAGCTGAAAGAAGAAATACGACTCCGCCACCCGCTGCCAGCCAGAAGAGTGCCGGGATTGACAACGTCAGAGCGGCTCCAGAATAGACCCCCCGGCAAATAGCAGGCTCAACGTGGCCAGATCCCGCGTGAGCAGGAACATCCGGTGGGCTTCCGAAACCGCGGGCACGTCCTCATGCTGCTTGTAAACTCGGTACCAGAGTTTGTTCTGTTCACCGGGCGAACGAGGAAACGCTTTGAGGCCGATCCGGTCGCGAAGGCGACGCGGGTCGATTCGTTCGTCGGAGTCGATGAGCTTCGAGAAGACCAGGGAACCCGGCAAAGGATGAGGCCATCTCCAGAAGACGATGAATGCCTTGGCCTTCGGCGGGATGAGGCCCGTGAGGATCATCGTGACGAGCGGGATCGCCGTGGCGGCGAGCCCGTCGGCTGCCGAAATCGATTCCGATGGCTTCAAAGCCGACTCCGCGTCGGAGGCGTCGATCCCGAGTGCAGCCAAAACTCCCACCACATTGAGCCCGACGAATGCCCAGAGCCACTTCGCATTCTTCGATTTGAGAGAGGGGGAGCTCATGCTGCCTGGATGCCGCTTGGAGCCCGGTCGTATTCAGAATCAACCCGGTATTGGCCATAAGGGCCGGTGGTATCCTCACTCCGTCCACCATGAGCATCAGGACGTACCTGATGCGGCCGCGGCAGGGCGAGACGGTTCACGATTACGCCTGCGGCTCGGCCGGCTTGTTGATCAAGTGCCAGCTCGCCCTGCGCCAGCGCGAGCTGCGGGTGGCCCAACCGCTCAAGCTCTTCGGCCAGGAACTCGAGGGCGCGTCTTACGCCATCGCCTGGATGAACACGGTGATCCACGACATGGACGCCGAGATCGTGCGGGGCAACTCGATCGTGAACCCCAAGTTCAAGGACGCGAAGGGGCGCCTCAGGAAGTTCGACATGATCGTGGCCAACCCGATGTGGAACCAGCCCTTCGACGCTTCGGTGTATGAGAACGACGCCTTCGAGCGCTTCGAGGAACACGGAGGCAGATCGCTCGAAGAGGATCGTCAGGGCCGTCTTCCTGAACCGCCTTTTCTGGCTTGGAACGCGGCGACGTCGGGCTGGGGGGTGGCGTTGGCGGTGACGTCGTCGCTCCAGGCCTGCAGGGCGTTTTGCATGGCCTTGACGCGATCGGGGTATTTCGAGGCAAGGTTGGTCTTTTCGCCGACATCCGCATCGAGGTCATACAATCCCACCTGGTCCGCGGCGGTTCCCCGGCCGCCGATGATGAGCTTCCAATCGAGCGTGCTCGCAACAGTAGGCCTCCCGCCGAAAGCGAGGTTCAACCCAAGGTAGTCGCCGTAACCCACGCCGTCGTCGCGGAGGGTGTGGCAGAAGCTCCAGTCCTTGGAGACGATGGAGTCGGTGGTCATGCTGCGAGCCCGAAGAGTTCTTTGACCCTGCCCTGACCGATCATTTTCAGAAGGACCGTCGATGTCGGTGTCGATGAAGCCCTGACGCTTGGTAATGTCCAAATGCTGGACAAGGTGACCCAGTTCGTGGAAGAGCGTGAACCAGAAGTTGTCCAGCCGGTCGTATCGGAGAGTGAGACCAATGACAGGGAAGCCACCCGGGTGCCATAAAGCCGCGCCATCCAAATGCGTCTTCGGAAGATGTTCTTCGATCACGACCGCAATGCCGGTTGTGCCGAGCTTCTTCTGTGCGAG
>CAYPUM010000309.1:0-5153 GCA_964413545.1 uncultured Roseibacillus sp.
GCTTGTCGGGACGGATGACGGAGGCGATGGCGCGGGTGATCTGATATTCGAGCCCCGTCTCGCGGCCGGGGTCGAGATAGGGGATGGTTTCGATGTTCTGGAGGCTGCTGACCGAGAGGCCGAAGAAGTAGCGATCGCGGGCTCCGGTGCGGCGGTCGAAATCGATCTCGTCGAGCGAGTCGGTGCGCTCGATGTCCATGATGGGATCGCGGGGCGTGATGCCGTCGAGGATGGCGGCATCTTCTTCGATGGAATTCGGGACCGGGACGTAGCGTTGGACGACGACATGGTTGCCGGAGGCCTTGCGGTATTCGTCGAGCAGATCGGCGACGCGCTTGGCATATTCGCGTTGCTCCTTGCCGAGGGCGGGGTTGTCCTCGCTGACGTAGAAGCGGATGGTGACGGGGCGGCCCGAATCGCGGGCCTTGGCGAGCACGGCGCGGGTTCCTTCGGAGAGGGTGAAGACGTCGCCCTCGGTGGTGTCGAAGCGGACCGGGGCGAGGCGCCCCACGATCACGTTGAGCGATGCCACGAGAAGGAAGAGGGCGACGACGATGAAGAGAGCCTTCCAGTTGCCGGATGATTTCATAGGCGTGCGACGAATTCTGATTTCAGGGATTCTAAGCGCGCTTGCTTTGCAGGATGGTGTTGGTCGTGAAAAGGAGGAACGCGATCACGCTCAGGAAATAGAACAGGTAACGGAAATCGACGAGGCCCTTCGAGAAGTCGGTGAAGGGCGGGATGACGCTGAGCGAGGAAAGCAGCTCCGCCAACCGGGGCACGCCGCTTTCGTTGAGGAACGTCACCACCTGGTCGAAGCCGATGACGCAGAGCAGAAGACAGATCGGGATCGAGACCGCCACGCAGATGACCTGGCTGCGGGTGAGGGCCGAGATCGCGATGGTCACCGAGATGAAGACGCCCCCGACGAGGAGGCTGCCGAAATATCCGGACCAGACAGGACCCGGGTCGGGGTCGCCGAGGATCGAGACCGTCACCACCACCGAAAGGGTGAGCAGCAGGGAAACCGCCATCACCACCAGGGCCCCGAGGAACTTGCCGAGGACGAGCTCAATGGTCCGCACCGGCATGGTGGCAATGAGTTCAATCGTCCCCTGGCGGTGCTCGTCGGCGAGGGTGCGCATCGCCACCAGCGGCGCGTAGATCGCCAGCACCCACGGGTGATAGAAGAAGAAGAAGTCCTTCAGGGCGGCCTGCTCGCTTTCGATGAGCTCACGTCCGGGCCAGAGAAAGGTCAGGGCGTTCACCACAACCAGGAAAATGAAGATCAGGACGTATGCGAGCGGAGAGGTGAAAAAGGCGGACAGCTCGCGGCGGAAAATGCTCCAGATGTGCTTCATTGGGGTGCGGGATTCGATCTTGAATCTTCGGTCTTCGATGCTGGATCTTCGATGTTCGAGCGTCGGGGCCGCGGGAGTCGGAGCCTGTTGGTCTTTTTTTGGGGGGGGAGCTGGGAAGCGGGCGTGTCAGGCGGCGGCGACGTCGGAGGTGGTGAGGTTGCGGAAGAGTTCGGTGAGGGAGCCGTCGCCCTGTTCGCGGAGTTCGGCCGGGGCGCCTTCGGCGACGATGCGGCCTTGGTCGATGATCATGGCGCGGGTGCAGGCGGCATCGACCTCCTCGAGGATGTGGGTCGAGAAGATGATGGTTTTTTCGCTCCCGATGTTCCTGATGAGGTGACGGACTTCGTGTTTCTGGTTCGGGTCGAGGCCGTCAGTGGGCTCGTCAAGGATGAGGACCTCGGGGTCGTGGATGAGGGCTTGGGCGAGACAGGTGCGGTGGCGGTAGCCCTTGGAAAGGGTGTCGATGGATTGGTGGATGACGCCTTGGAGGAAGCAGGTTTCGATGACGCGGTCGACCGCCTCGCGCTTGGCGGCGCCGGTGAGGTTGCGGATGTCGGCGCAGAAGCGCAGGAATCCCAGCACGGTCATGTCATGGTAGAGGGGGGCGTTTTCGGGGAGGTAACCGATCTTGCGCTTGGCGGCCTCGGGCTTTTCGTGCATCGGGATGCCGCAGACTTCGACGTGGCCCTTGGTGGGGGGAAGGAAGCCGGTAATGATGCGCATGGCGGTTGATTTGCCGGCGCCGTTGGGGCCGAGGAAACCGAGCACCTCCCCCTTCTTGACCGAGAGGGAGAGGTCATCAACCGCTGTCTTGTGACCGAACTGCTTGGTGAGGTTGGTGACTTCGATCATGGAGTGCGCTTGGGATGAGTTGCTGGAGGGAGCGATGCCGTCCGGCGAACGCGTGCGAATTTTATGCGGCGGAGATCAATTTCAAGGGCAAAGTGCGCGATTCGCATTGATGCGGGGGGGGGGCGGAGGGATGGTCAGGCGTGATTTGCAGCCTGCGTCTGGTGGATTTCCGCTGTTTTGAGGCGCTGTCGCTGGAACTGCCGGCCGGGACGAGCATTTTTGTGGGGGGGAATGCGCAGGGGAAGACGACGGTGCTGGAAGCGGTCTGCGTGCTGGTGCGCCTGCATTCGCCGCGGACGCATCGGATGGGGCAGATGGTGCGGTTCGTGGCGGCCGGCTTTGGCGCGGCGGGGGACTGTTGGGGAGAAGAGCGCCGGGTGCGATACGGGGCGAAAGGTCCCGATCTGCGGATCGATGGCCGACCGGCCGGCTCGCAAGGCGATTACCTTGCGGGGGGCGGGCTCCTCGTCTGGATGGGCAGCGATGACCTGCGGCTGGTCGGCGGGCCCGGCGAGGGGCGGCGGCGATTCCTTGACTTCGCGGCCATGCAGCTTGATGCCGGCCACCGGCGGCATCTGGGACGTTACCGGCGGGCCCTGAAGGCGCGCAATCTCCTCCTGAAGGAGCGGCGACCGGATGAAGCGCACATCGCGGCCTACACCGAAATGTTGGTCACCCACGGCGAAGCGTTGCAGAAAGCGCGGCGAAGCCTCGTCGAGCGGCTCGCGGAACCGGTGCAACGCGCCAACGCCGCCGTGAGCCGCGGTCGGGAGGCGGTGGAACTGGAATACCGTCCGGCCGGAGGTCGCGATCTGCGGGCCGCCTTCTCGGAGGCCGCCGGGCGCGAACGCCGGCAAGGACAGACGGTGGTCGGGCCGCACCGTGACGACCTCCTGATCAAGCTGAACGGGCGGGCGGCGGCCGACTTCGGCAGCGAAGGCCAGCAGCGCACCCTTGCCCTCGCCCTCAAGCTCGGGCAAGGCGCGTTGCTGGGCCGGAGCGGGCGGGTTTCACCGGTTTACCTGATCGACGACATCTTCGGCGAACTCGATCCGCAGCGCCGCAACGCGCTCATGGAGGCCCTTCCGGCTGGTGCGCAGAAGCTGATCACCACCACCAGCCTCGCATGGCTTGAGAGACCGGGCCCGACGATCTTCCGGGTCGCCGGAGGGAGCGTCGGGGCGGAGTAGGGATGGGACTCGCGTTGGTGCCGGGGTTTGACTCCTTGAAAACCGGAAGTTGTCGCAGATGGATCAAGTTTTTGGACCGCGGTTGCGGGATGCGCGATACGAGGGAGCGAGGGCTGTTCCCTGTCTTTGTGAAGCGTTGAGGTCGACGGCGGGGTTCGAGGTGGAGGACATGTCACGGCCCGTTGCATTTCGCGCTTACCTCCTCTTCCGTGAGCGCGCAGCCATAGATTTCGAGGTTCGAGATCTGTCCGAGGACCTGGAACTGGGGGTCCGGACCGCCGCTGTATTGGCCGGCGAGGAGGGGGCCGTTCCATGGGGAACGGTTGGCGCTGCCGGAAACTTCGCGAACAAGGCGGCCGTCCTGGTAGAGGCGGGCGGTTCTTCCGTCATAGGTGCAGGCCAGCTCGGTCCACTTCCCGAGCGCCGGTTTCCCGCCGTCACAATCGATTCCGCCGGCATGCCATCGCCAGCCGCTGCCGATCCTCTGGAGGAACCATCCCGCCTGCCTCCATCGCCCGCAGCTCACGACGACGGGCATCCGGGCGTCCCGGGTGATCCTGACGCGGCATCTGATCGAGAGGTTTCCTGCAAGGTCGAACTCGGGCCGGCGGGCGAAGGCGGCATGACCGCCGCCTCGAAGGTCGAGGGCGTTCCCGGCCAGCCTCGCCTTGCCATGCAGTTTCCCTGTGGCCTCGAGGCCCCCATGGAGATTCGCGTTGGGCGTCTCCACGAACGGCGCCGAGAAGAGCGCCGCCCTGATTTCAGGCAGCGCCGCCGCCGTCACCGGAGCAGGCCGCCCGCTCTCGAGGCCCCGGCTGCTCACGGAACGCACCGTATAGGCACAAGGTTGGGCGGCTTCGGCCGCGGAGTCGAAGTACTTGCACCCGGCCAGGTCCGCGGAGTTGATCTTCGCGAATTCACCGCTCCTTTTGGCTCTTCGATACACCCGGTATCGCACGCTCGTGTCTTCGCATCCCGACCAGGTGATCGTCACCCCGCCAACGGCCGGCTCCGCCTGCAGGTTGGCGGGCATCGGGGGCGGTTGCGGCGGGGGCACGGTCACCGCAACCGTTGCCGGTTTGCTCCGTTTCTGCTTGCCGGCGAGAACGAGCGCATAGTGCTGAGTCCCCGGGGGAGCTTCCCTGTCGATGTATTCAAACATCCTTGTTGCGCTGAGAAGCGTCTTCCCTCCGGGAGTGAAGCCGGCTTGGGAACTGCGGTGCAGTTCCGACGACAGGCCGATGGTCCGCGCCGACCGCTCCCACGACAGAGTCACCACCCCGTTGCCGTCCACCTCCGCATCCAGCGGCGGCGCCTCGGCGGGCGCCGGGGGTGGCGTCAACATCCGGCTCTTCCCCGCGATCGGCGCCGCACCGGGCATGTCGACCCGCGGGGTGGAGAGCGCCTCGCGGCGTCCATCGCGGAGAATCTCCAGCATGGCCTGGTAGTGAGGATTGTCCGTCGATTCGAAACTGGATTCCGGGGCGCCTCCCTCCTGAATGGGGGGAACGGGCTCGCGGGCAAAGGCGCTGAGCGGCTTGACGGCATGCGCGTATCCGTTCCGGAGGAGCCTCAGACGGTTGCGTTTGGGGTTCATCTTGTGGTTCCTGCAGATCGCGAGGCCATATCCGTTTCCGCCCTTGGCGAGCGGCGCCCGCAGGATGCGGCTGAACTCCGGCCTCTGCAGGTTGATCCAGTCGTTGGCGAAGTACTTGTCATGGCACCGGAAGCAATCGGCTCTCGCCATCCC
>CAYPUM010000310.1:0-5153 GCA_964413545.1 uncultured Roseibacillus sp.
CCCGGATGTGCGAGAGGAACTGGTTGCCGAGGCCGGCGCCGTGGCTGGCGCCCTCGACGAGACCCGCGATATCGACCAACTCAATGGCGGTGGGAACGGCATGGTTCGAGCCCGAGATCCGCGCGAGCATTTCGACGCGGCGGTCCGGGACGGTCACCATCCCGAGGTTGCGGTCGATCGTGCAGAAGGGGTAGTTCTCAGCCGGCGCCTTGTGGGTGCGCGTGACGGCGTTGAAGAGCGTGGATTTCCCGACGTTGGGGAGTCCGACAATTCCGGTCCGGAGCATGGGGCGCCACCATTACAGCCTCTTGGAACGATCGCGCAAGGCGCTGTTTTCCGGCGGTTCCGGCGGCGGGGAGCGCTTTGCCGACCGAGCGCGCGCAGGACGGCGGCTTACTCGATGGAGAACTCCTGGGCGCTGGGCGTCAGGCCGGCGGGCTGCCGGACGGGAGTGTCCGGCACGCTCCCCTCCACCTCGATGACGGCCTCGGTCCCGTCCTGCTTGGGGGGCAGGATGCTGCCACCATGAATCTCGGCAGGCTCGGGAAGGAGGGGGGGATCGAAATCAACCGCTCCCGGGAAGGTGGATCCGGGAGCGGCCTTCCGCGCCCGGTAGTAGGCGAGCGTGTCGCGGCGGGGTTTCTTCAGGGCGGCCTCGTCCACCTCGACCACCTTCGGGCCGGCCCACGGGTTGAGGTCGCGCGGCCGCAGCGTCAGAAGGTCGCCGCGGGTCATGGACCTCAGGCCGCACGACGAAAGCAGCGCGATCGACAGCGAGGAAACAAAAGCGGAGAGGAGAATGCGCATCGCAGAATCGAAAGAAACTTCGCTGCAGCGGTTGGAACGTAAAGCGACTCCGTGAAGACTGTGAATAGAATGTGCATCTTTGGGAACAAATTTTTAATATGGATTTTTTAGAGGCAAGGATTCCGAGAATATCCGGCGGGGCAAGCCTTGGACCAAGATGCAGGATTCAAGATGCAGGACCGCCTTGCCAGCCCTCGATCCTTCGGCGCGCCTGCCCATCATCTCAATCTTGACGAACCACCAGGATTCAGGCGGGTTTGGTGGCGACGGCGAGGAGGGTTTGGAAGTGGGGCGGTTTCTCTTCGCGGTCGACCACGGCGGTTTCGACGTGGCGGAACCCGGAGTGCTCCATGAGGTTGGCGAGTTCGACTTCGGCGAAGCCGAGATGGATGTCGGCGTAGAGTTCGCGGGCCTTGTCGAAGGAATGCCGGAGGAGGTCGAGGACGACGAGGCGGCCGCCGGGGCTCAGGATGCGGAACGCCTCGCCGAGGGCGCGGTCGGGGTTGACGGCGTGGTGGAGGGCCTGGCTGAAGAGCGCGAGGTCGACGGAGGCGTCGTCGATCGGCGGGGCTTCGATGTCGCCGAGCCGGTAGTCGAGGTTGGGAAGTCCGTGATCGGCGGCGAGGCGGCGGCCGAACTCCACCATTTTCGGGGAGTGGTCGATCGCGATGACGTGCCGGGCGCGTTGTGCGAGCAGCTGCGAGAGAGTGCCCTCGCCGGCGCCGAGGTCGGCCACCACCTCGTAGTTCAGAATCTTGAGAAGGCCCTCGGCAAGGGCCTTCCATGAGCGTCCGGGGACGTAGTGCCGTCCGAACTTGCCGGCCAGTTCGTCGAAGTAGGCGCGGGCCCGGTCCTTGCGCTTGCGGAGGATGTGTTTGAGCGAGGCGAGGTCGCGCTTGTGCTCGGGGAGTTCGGCGGCGGCCATCCTTGCGATTTCGAGCAGGCGGCCCGAGGCGTGGCCGGAGTAGATGTTGTTCTTTCCGGAGCGTTGGTTGATCACGAGGCCCTCTTTCTTGAGCTGGGCCAGCTGGGTCGAGATGCGGGACTGTCCCATGCCAAGGATCTGCTGGAGTTCCGCCACGCTGAGGTCTTCGCGGGCCAGGAGCAGGATCAGGCGCAGGCGGGTGGGGTCCGAAAGCAGTTTCAGCGAATTCAGAATTGACGGCATCCGAGAATGGGCTTAACTCGCATCAACAAATCACGATTTGTAGATACTTCCAAGCCAAAGATCATGCCGAGCACCTGTATATTTTCGTCGGAGTCGGTGACCGAGGGTCATCCGGACAAGATTTGCGACTTCATCAGCGACTACATTCTGGACAAGTGTCTGGCTGGGGATCAGCGGAGCCGGGTGGCGTGTGAGACGATGGTGAAGGACAACATCGTGATCCTTGGCGGCGAGGTCACGACCGACTCGGAGTTCAACTACCAGACGGCGGTTTACGAGGCGATCAAGGAGATCGGGTATGTGTATGACGACTGTGCCTTTCACGCCGGACGGTTTGCGTTCATCAACCTGCTGGGGCAGCAGTCGAGCGACATCAAGCAGGGGGTGGACGCGGCGAAGGCGGACGGCAAGGAGACGGACGAGCAGGGGGCGGGGGACCAGGGGCTGATGTTCGGGTATGCGTGCGACGAGACGCCGGAGCTGATGCCGGCGCCGATTCTGTATGCGCACCAGCTCGGCAAGGAGGTGACGCGGTTGCGCAAGGCGGGGGTGTTGGGGTGGCTGCGTCCGGACTCGAAGACGCAGGTGTCGTGTCTCTATGAGGACGGGGTGATCCGGGAGATTGTGGCGGTGGTGATTTCGACGCAGCACGCGGAGGAGGTTTCGCACGCGGAGATCAAGGAAGAGATGACGGAGCGGGTCATTCGCCGGATTCTTCCGGAGAATCTTCTGAGCGGTCGCACCGAGATTCTCGTGAACCCGACGGGGAAGTTCGTGATCGGCGGGCCGGTCGGGGACTGCGGGCTGACGGGGCGCAAGATCATCGTGGACACCTACGGCGGGATGGGCCGGCACGGAGGCGGGGCGTTTTCGGGCAAGGACCCCTCGAAGGTGGACCGCTCCGCGGCCTACATGTGCCGCTGGGTCGCGAAGAACGTGGTGGCGGCGGAGTTGGCGGACCGGTGCGAGTTGCAGGTGGCATACGCCATCGGGCATCCCCGGCCGGTCAGCATCCATGTCGACACGTTCGGGACGAATCGGGTGGACGAGGAGAAGATCGAAGCGGCCATCAGGGAGGTGTTTTCGTTCAAGCCGGCCGACATCGTGCGCGAGCTGGACCTGCTGCGGCCGATCTACCGCACCACCACGAACTACGGGCATTTCGGGCGGGAGGACGCCGGTTTGCCTTGGGAAGAGAAGAACCGGGTGACGGAATTGAAGAGCGCCGCCGGGGCGTGAACCGGTGCTTGCCTGCTGCTTCCGCCACCCGTCCGCAGAGTCGATCACCCGAGCGCGGCCGGGATCGGGCCGCTGAATGAAACGAACCCGAAAGACCAACCCTCGATAGAACCATGAGTACTGAGACCCTTCCAGCAAAGACGCAAACCGAGCCGTTCCGGGTGGCCGACATCGGCCTCGCGGAATTCGGCCGCAAGGAGATTGCAATCGCGGAGCACGAGATGCCCGGTCTGATGGCGACGCGGGAGAAATATGGGCCCCGGAAGCCGCTGGAGGGGGTGCGGGTCATGGGATCGCTGCACATGACGGTGCAGACGGCGGTCCTGATCGAGACTCTCGAGGAACTGGGGGCGGAAGTGCGATGGTGTTCGTGCAACATATTTTCGACGCAGGACCATGCCGCGGCGGCGGTGGCGGCGGGCGGGACGTCCGTGTTCGCGTGGAAGGGTGAATCGCTCGAGGAATACTGGTGGTGCACCTGGCAGGCCTTGCAGTTTCCGGGCCGCAAGGGTCCGCAACTCATCGTGGACGACGGGGGGGACGCGACGCTTTTGATCCACAAGGGTTACCAGATGGAGGAGGGCAGCGACTGGGTCGACACGCCGTCCGGCAGCCGCGAGGAGCAGGTGATCAAGGATCTGCTCGGGAAGATTCGTTCCGAGCGCCCGGGCGTTTTCCATGAATGGGTTCCGGAGATCATGGGGGTGTCCGAAGAGACCACCACGGGAGTGAACCGCCTTTACCAGATGGCCTCGAACGGGAAGCTGCTCTTTCCCGCGATCAACGTGAACGACTCGGTGACCAAGTCGAAGTTCGACAACCTTTACGGATGCCGCGAGTAGCTGGTGGACGGGATCAAGCGTGCCACGGACGTCATGATTGCGGGCAAGGTGGCGGTGGTCTGCGGGTATGGCGACGTCGGCAAGGGCTGCGCGCAGGCCCTCAAGGGGCAGGGGGCGCAGGTGGTGATCACCGAGATCGACCCGATCTGCGCCTTGCAGGCCGCGATGGAGGGCTACCGGGTGCTGACGGTCGAGGACACCCTCGGGTGGGGCGACATCTACGTCACGACCACCGGCAACCGCGACATCATCCGCGTCGAGCACATGGAGCGGATGAAGGACCAGGCGATCGTCTGCAACATCGGGCACTTCGACAACGAGATCCAGATCGAAGCCCTCGAGCGGGTTCCCGGAATCGAGAAGCTCAACATCAAGCCGCAGGTGGACCGCTACACCTTTCCCGGGGGCAACACCCTTTACATGCTGGCGGAGGGGCGGCTGGTCAATCTCGGCTGTGCGACCGGCCATCCGAGCTTCGTGATGAGCAACAGCTACACCAACCAGGTCATTGCGCAGATGGCGCTCTGGGAAGGGCGGGAAGAGCGCGCCATCGGGGTGCAGGTCCTTCCGAAGAAACTCGACGAAGAGGTGGCCCGCCTGCACCTCGATAAGATCGGCTGCAAGCTGACGGAACTCACTCCCGAGCAGGCCGCCTACATCGACGTCCCGGTCGAGGGTCCCTACAAGTCCCAGCATTACCGGTACTGATCTCCCCTGAAAGGCGAAACCCGGAGAGGCGGTGGCGGGAAAGCCACCGCCTTTTTCTTGCGGCAAGTGCGGAGGAGGGTTAGGTTTCGGGTGCATGCCCACTCAGATGTACATCTGCCCGACCTGCGGTTCCGAGGTCGAGGTCGGCGGGACCTGCCCCGGATGCCCCCCGAAAGCGAGGCGGAAGCGGAAAAGGGCCGAGGCCGGACGGCGCAAGGGGTGGGAGCAGGAGTCCATCCATGACGGATTGGGCATCCCCGAGGATGAGTTCGACTACGAGGAATTCGTGGAGCGCGAGTTCGGCCGCAAACCCCACCGCCGCCTCGGCATCAAGTGGTACTGGTGGGCCACCGGCGCCGCCCTGCTCGGCGCCATGGCGTGGGCCGTCC
>CAYPUM010000311.1:0-5142 GCA_964413545.1 uncultured Roseibacillus sp.
CCCCGTCGCCCAGGTCGTCACCCCCGGATACTCCGACGTCCTCCCCTTCCCCCCCCCCCACAGCCCCGCCCTCTTCCGCCCCCTCACCCGCTCCGAAGTCCTCCACTCTTTCAGCCCGTAGCTTCGAAAGCCGGCCGTCCGGGGTCGACTCAATCCGGGGATCTCCTATTCGGCCTCATCGGCGCCCTCGACCGGCTCCAGCGTCGTCAAGTCGACCATCGTGTCGGATTCCATCGTGGGGCCATCGAGCATGCGGTCGTGTTTTTCAAGGAGGGTCTTCACCGTCATCGGCAACCCCTGCATGGTTCCGCCGGTCTCCTCTCTCAGGATCTCCAGAGCCTTGCCGGCCTGCGCGGGCGTCACGACGTCACCGGTTTCATTCCCGAAGCTGTTTCGGACGTATGTCATGACGCCCGCCAACTCCTCCCCGGTGAGCGGCATCTGGGCCGGCATGACGAGATTCCACTCGGTCCCCTTGACCGTGATCGGCCCTTGCAGGCCATACAGAATGATCATGGCAAGCCGCTCGGTGGGTCCGGTGACCCATTCCGAGCCGGCGAGCGGGGGGGCCACGTTGGGCGCGCCCTGCCCGTTGCTTTGATGACATGCGCCGCACTTCGCGGAATACACCTTCCCGCCCCGCTGCATGAGGGCGTTGAAGATGGTGCCGGTGAGAGACCCGGCTTCGCCGCCCGCCCCGAAGCGGTCACGCACGTAGCCTTCGTAGCGCGGGTTGTAATCGAAGAGCTTCCCCCGCGCGCCCATCACTCCCCCTCCCACCAGCAAGACAAACCCGCAGACAAGGAATACCCACAGCGGAACCGGTTCCCGGCCGCTCCCTTCAACCACCTTTTCCCTCGCCGCGGCGGCGCCCTCCTCGAGGAGGGCGGCATGCACTTCCGAAACATTGGTGCTCTCGTCGAGATCCGGTTGCGAAAACGCCTCGTCCCCGGGCCAGTGCGGTCCCTTCTGCCCGCCGCCTCCCCGCGGTGCGTTCTCGCCTCGATGATCGCCGGCGGATTTCCGGTTTTCGGCCATGATGGAAATTGGTGGTCAGGATTCCGGGGCGCCCGCCTCGTCCGGGCCGTAGTCGATCGCGGCCGGGACCTGGTCGTCCTTGCGGAGCGACGACAGGTAACTGACGAGGGCGCGGATTCTGGCGTTGGGAACGACCTCGGTGCCCGCGGGCGACGGAACCGGCAGGGCATCGGGGCTCCCCTGCCCATGCACGCGCTGCGTAATGAAGTGATGGCGCTGCGGAGGACAGGCCGACCAGTAGTAATCGGCGCCCGCCTTCGCCCGGGGAGCGTAAAGGTGCCGATAGAACCACTCCGCCGGGGTCTCGTCGAGGCCGCCCTCGGCCACATGCCGCTCCACCCGGCCGCCGACATTGCTCAGATCGGGCCCGTATCGCATCAGGCCGACCCATGCGAAGTCCTCACCATGGTAATCGTAAGGAGTGGTCTCACGCCGCGTGTCGACCGGGTTCTCCTTCGTCGGCCGAAAGCCGGCCCACCCCTGCCGTCCGAGATCGGCGCCCGCAAACGTAGGCCGGATCAGTTGGGTATGACAGAGATAGCAGCCCTCGGCGGCGTAGATCGCGGCCCCCGTGGCAATACGGCCGGGACGACGGGGAACGTACACCCCTGACGGCTGGCCCGAATCATCCGAAAAATACACCGGCTCGAGTGCCCGCATTTCCGCAAAAGGCTTCACCACCACCGCCACCCACGGCACGGCGAAGGAGATCAGGAGCCCAAGGATGAACGTCTTGAAGGTCATGGTCGCAGGTGCTCGAGGCGTGCCGGCGTGCCGGCTCGATGCGCTCCGTCGAGGAGGGTCGGATGGCGGCTCCGCCGCCCGAGGCGGGCCCACATCAACACGAGATGAAGAAAGAAGAACAGGTTCGAGACGAGGATGAATCCCCACGCCACGGTCGTCCCGATGGCATACGACTTCCCCCTGATGGCAACGTCCATCCATGGCTTGTCGTAGGCCTCCTGGGCCAAACCCTGCAGGATCCCGCCAGGAATCGAAGCCCCCACGATCGCGATGACCCCGTAGACCGACAGCCAGAAATGCCAAACGATGAACCGCCGCGAAAGCCACTCCCGGCGCGTGATGCGCGGCACGATGAAGTAGATCCCCCCGAATGCCGCCATGCTGAAAAATCCATACAACGCAAGGACCTCGAAACCGTAACCCGTCAGGCTGAACTGTGTGTACTTCAACATCACCGGCGTGTTCAGCACCATGCTGAAGAATCCAAGAGCCACGAAACCAACCGTTCCCGCCACCGCGAACCGCAGCGCGGGACTGGCATGCACGGTCTGCCCGTGACCTCGAATCGTGCAGAGAATGTTCACCCCCGCCGCCAGGGCCGGAATCAAGATCAGAACCGCCGCCGCCGCCCCGGTATACGCCAGAAACTCCGGAACCGGCGCCCCCACCAGCTTCTGCATCCCCGCCCAGGGGGCGATCACCGCCAGCGACCAGAACCCCAACACCGCCAGCGAATAACTGTGCACCGGCCGGCCCGTCACCTTCGGCGTCAGATAGTAGACCGTCCCGAGGCCAACCGGCGCCAAAAACAAGAACACCACCGCCGACTTGTACCAGGCGTTGATCCCGGCCGCCATGAGCGGGTGCCCGTCAAAGACAAAGACGAAGAAGTGCCCCGTCGCGTAGACCCAGGGAAACCAGATCAGGGCCGCCAGCAGATACCACTGCGAGATGTAGGCCCGCGCCCGGGTCCCGCACCGGAACTGCACGAACGACCACACCGCGATGAAGAAATAACCGAGCAGCAGAACCGGCCAGACCGCCGCCGGGAACTCCATCCACGGACGCCCCTCGCCTTCTCCGATCAGGATCCCGATCACTCCCGCCGTGACGCCAAGGTTCCAAAGATGTCCCGCCATCAGAATCGTCCCCGCATGCCGGGCCTCGCGCCGCGAAAGACGCGCCACCAGCCAGAGCGCCAGCCCGATCGCGGCCTGGCACGCCCACCCGTAAACAAGGGTGTTGAGATGCACCGGGTAGGTCCGCCCGACGTCCAGCCAACTGAAGCCCGCAAGGAACTCCGGCGCGTGCATCTTCAGCGACGAGATGAACCCGAATAGAATCGACACCCCCAGCCAGGCCGCCCCGCTCGTGAAAAAAAACATCACCGGATGCCGCAGCGAGCGGTCAATCGCCGCCCGGAGCAGGACGTCCTTCTGATCGGCAGCTTCTGATTCCGTGGCCATGAATCCTCTGCTCTGGTTCTACTTCGGCGGAATGAGGTCCTCGACAGTCAACATCGGCTTGCCGGCCTCGCCCCGGAGGGCCTCCACCTGCTCCGGGGTGACCGGCGAGGCGTCGTTGCCGAAACTATTGCGGACGTAGGTCAGGACCGCCGCCACCTGCTCGTCGGTCTGGAACGACTGCGGCGCCATGGGGGCCGGAAAGTTGTATTCCTTCCCCTTGACCGTGATGGGGCCGGTGAGCCCCCGGAGTTGGATGCGGATCAGATTCTCGACCGGCCCGGCCACCCATTCCGACCCCGCCAGCGGCGGTCCGATGTTGGGCATGCCCTGACCGTCGACCCCATGGCAGGCCGCGCAAAGGTTGAATTGCTGTTTTCCGAGCGCCATCACTTCGGGATCGACCGGGGCGTCTTCGGGCACTTCGGGAATCTCGACCGGCTCCGAAGGCTCCTCGGCCCGTGCCAGCGCGGTCGGGGAGCCCGGCACAAGGTGCCGCGGGTCCTTCACCGGCGCCGGCGCCGCCGCCACCAGCATCTTGCCGGCGTCCTCCATCGCCTGCTCCGGGAGCTTCCCCAGCGCCTCCGCCTGGGCGTCCGCGACCTCCCCGCGTATCTCCACCCGCCGCCGGGCCGCCTCGGTCTCGAAAGCCGGCGCCCGCTCGCCGCCGAACCACGGCCACAGCAACAGCGTCGCCGCCACAAACAACCCGAACAGCAACCCTCCCAGCAGAAATGCCGAAAGCCGCTTGAGAAGACTGTCAGGCGCCGGTTCCATCAGTTGTGCATGTTCGCCGATTCCAGAATGCGCGGGTCACGGTGCGGGTAGAGCGCCGCCGACCCCGTGTTCCGAAGTAGAAAGGACATGAAGCCCGCGCCCACCACGATCAACGCAAGGAGGTCCAGGAGCCATGACCATGCACCCCCGATCCAGAGTTCGGGAGCGCCGTTCAGGACATTCCCGACCGACGGCCCGCGCTCCGGAATGATCATGTGATAGACGTCCAGCAGGTGCACCGCCAGCAGATAAGCCGACACCCCCAGCATGAACTTCGGGTTCTTCTTCACGTCGGCGCGGATCAGGAGGAGGAACGGAACCGCGAAATGCGCGAAGACAAGCATCGTGCTGAGCGTGTTCCATTGCTCCGTGTTGCGCAACAGATAGTAGCTCGTCTCCTCCGTGATGTTCCCATACCAGATCAGGAAATACTGCGAGAACGCGATGTAGGCCCAGAACACGGTGAAGGCGAAGGCCAGCTTCCCCATCAGGTGATCGTGCTCGGGCCCCGCCACGTGCTTGAGGTACCCCTCCCGTCGCAGCAGGATCGTGATCATGATGATAACGGCCATCCCCCCCAGCGCGCTGCCCGCAAAGATGTAAACCCCCCATATCGTCGAATACCACTTGTAATCGAGCCCCATCACCCAGTCGAGCGAGGCGAAGGTCACCACCAGCGCAAAGACCGGAATGCTCCACGCCGAGGCCCCGCGCGACCGCAGAAGCCGCTCCGTCCCGGGCTCGGGATCGGTGTCCTGCCGCACCGACCACTTCCGCAGCCGGTGGATGATCCATCCCAGCAGAAGGAAGTAGGCGAAGAAGCGCGCATGCCAGAACGGGAGGTTCAGATACCAATACTTGTCGGACAGAAGGTGATTGTGTTCGTGCAGGTATTCCGCGACGTCCCCGGTCGCGGCGCGGTGCGCCGTCATCCATTCGTAAAGAAACCGCTGCACCGGCGGGAAGAGCAACGGCAGCCCGAAAATCACCATGAAGGGGAACACATACCCGACGTTCTCCATCACCCGCCGCACCGAGGTCCCCCACCCGGAATTCGAGACGTTGTGCAGCAGGACCCAGAAACAACCCCCGAAGGTCAGCGTCAGAAAGAAAAAGAACG
>CAYPUM010000312.1:0-5141 GCA_964413545.1 uncultured Roseibacillus sp.
CCATGGTGCGGCGGGCCCGGACGCGGTCCGACGCCAAGGCGCTCATCTTCCTTAGCGATGACATGGGCCTGAGTGACGCCGAACGCCGGGCCCTGCTTGACCGGCCGGGGATTCTCCCGGATTCGGAGCGCTGAGGATTCACGGAAATTCGTCGACGCTGACGATATTTCGTGAACGTTGCCGGCCTTTCCTACCCGAAGTGCTTGCGGAGCAGTTCGAGGGATTTCGGGATGCCGGTGAGGGGGTTTTCCCGGCCTTCGAATTCGAGGGAGACGTATCCGTGGAAGCCGGCCTTGCGCATGAGGGCGGCGATGCGTCCGTAGTCGAGGTCGAGGGTGTACCAGCGGCCGCCACCGAAGTAGGTCTTTGCCTGGAGGAGGACCGTTTGGGGCGCGAGCTGCGCCAGCCGGTCGTAGGGGTCTTCGAGGAAGTTGCCGGTATCGAGGGTGACGCGGAGCCACGGGGAGTCGACGGCATCGACGACGCGCTGCACGCCCTCGGGTGTGAGTCCGAGTCCCCAGTGGTTTTCGAGTCCGAGGATGACGCCCTTCTTTTCGGCTTCGGGGACGATTTTTTCGTAAGCGGCGATGACCCATTTGAATCCGTCGTCGTCGGTGTATCCGGGCAGGCGGGGTTCGATGCCGCGGTTTGCCATGAGTTCGTCGAAGCTCTTCGAGGTTCCCCATCCTCCGGTGTTGACCCGCATGGTCGGGATGCCGAGTTCGTGGGCCTGGTTGATGCAGTCGACGGTGTGGGCGATGTTTCGGCGCCGTTTCTCCTCGTCGGGATTCACGAATCCCTGGTGCGTCGAGTAGCCCATGAGATCGAGCCCGAGCAGGAAGGCGTGGCGCTTCAGACGTTGCAGGGCGGGGTTGCCGGTGTCCGCCAACTGGCGCTGCAGGATCTCAAAACCGTCGAATCCGATCCGCGCCGCGTGATCCATGCAGTGCGTCAGCGAGCGAAAGGCCTCGCGGCTGAACCCCCAGAACGAATACGAGGACACCCCGATGCGGTTGGAACCACGGTGAGGCCGCCCGCCGGACGGGGAGGGGCCCGGATCCTCTCCGGACAGCGCGGCTGGAACCATGGCGGACGACCCGACGGCAAGAAACGAGCGGCGCTTCATGCCCCGGAGTGTGACCCGCGGCGGACGCAGCGCAACGAATTTCCGGGGAGGGTGGCGCAGGTTGGAAACCTGCACCATTCGGCGTGCCGGGTCGCGAGGCGGCGCCGCTTGGGCCGAGATTTCGGTTTCTGGGAGAGACCGGGGGGCTCTATAGTCGGGGTGCGATGAGTGCACCGGAGCGCGAACCACGGATCTACCTCCTGCCGAACCTGATGACGGCGGGGAATCTGTGCTGCGGGTTCTTTGCGGTGCTGACGATCTTCAAGGGGATGCAGGCGCCGGATTTCGGGGAGGCGAAGGTCTTCTACGAGCGCTCCCTGCTCCTGATCTTCGGGGCGTGTCTGTTTGATCTTCTGGACGGCCGGCTGGCGCGCCTTGGCGGGAGGGAGTCGTCGTTCGGCCGGGAATTCGACTCCCTTGCGGATCTGGTTTCGTTCGGGATGGCGCCCGCGTTGCTGGTCTCGAAGGCGGTCCTCTTCCATTTCGACCTCCCTTCGAGGCTCGACCGGGCCGAACCCGGGGTGGGGTGGGCCATCGCCTTCGTCTACCTGCTTTGCGGCGCGATGCGCCTTGCGCGTTTCAACTGCCTTGCGGCCGAGGGCAAGGAGGACCCCACCACCTTCCGCGGGATACCCATCCCGATGGCCGCCGGGTTCATCGCCTCCCTCACCTTCCTGATCATCTACCTCTACAATAACGACCAGCAAATCGGTCCATGGAACTGGGTGCTCGCGGGGAGCATGCTGGCGCTCTCGGTTCTCATGATCAGCGATGTGCGTTATCCGAGTTTCAAGCGGGTCGGTTGGAGCACCCGCGCCAATCTGCCGATCCTCGTCCTCGGAACGCTCTTTGCGGCCGCCATGATCTACTACTATTGGATTCTGCCCGCCGTGCTTTTCACCATATACCTGCTCTACGGACTGATCCGGCCATGGATCTCGCACCGCTGGCGGCGTGGTGTCGAAGAGGCCCTCGATGCTTCCGAATGACGGCGGAGGAATGAAAAACGGGCGCCGGAAAGGGCCCAAATGGTTAATTTTTCCAAATAACTTGACAAATTAAAATTTTTATTTATCTTTTGGGCCTGCTGTTTGGTGATGGGCCCTGTCGTCTGCAGAATTCTGTTTCTGTCCGGCGCTCTCGTCCTTGGGACGGGGGCTCTGATGCCGGCTGAGGGGGCGACGCATACGGTTCGGAAGGGGGACACGCTTTACGCGATTTCGCGCAATTACAAGGTCAGCGTGAATCGTCTGATGGCGGCGAACGGGATCAAGGATCCCACCAAGCTGCGGATCGGGCGGAAGCTTGGGATTCCGGGGGGCTCCAGTTCGAGTTCGTTGAAGTCGAGCGTGGCGCAGGTGGGGCGGGGGAAACGGGTCGTGATTGATCCCGGTCACGGGGGCCGGGACTGGGGGGCTTACCGGGGGGGTGTGAAGGAGTCCTATCTCAACCTCAAGGTGGCGAAGAAGCTGGAGTATGAACTCAAGCGGCGGGGGTATTCGACGGCCATGACGCGTCGGAGCGATCATTTTGTGTCATTGTCGCGGCGGGCGGCCTTGGGGAACCGGTATCGGAACGCGGTGTTTGTGAGCATCCACTTCAACGCGAGCCGCTACCGCTGGGTGCGCGGTGCGGAGAGCTTCTATGCGGGGCGGGCGGGGCGCTCGCTGGCGCTTTGCATTCAACGGGAACTGGTGCGCCGCTGCCGGTTGAGGGATCGCGGGGTGCGGTTTGCGCGTTTCACGGTGCTGACGCAGACCCGCTGTCCGGCGGTGCTGGTCGAGTGCGGATTCATGAGCAACGCGAGCGAGCGGAGGCGCTGCGTGAGCAGTTCCCACCACTCCCACGTCGCCATGGCGATCGCGGAGGGGATCGGGAAGTACCGGTGGCGCTGACTCAGCGTGTCCCCAACCGGGGCGGCGCTTTATTCTGCGCTTAGAAAGGGAGTTTTTCCTGCTTTTTGAACTCCGCGATCTTGATCTTGTGCTCATTGAGGGCCTTTTTCACCGCCTTCTCGTCGAGGGGTTTGTCCTCTGAAAGGAGGAGCATGATGGTGTCGGTGATGAAGGCGCCGGAGATTCCGTCCAATTTTTCCAAGGCCACACGGGCCTTGTCATTGGTGGTGGCTCATCCGGTGCCGGAGGCCTTCAGGACGTAGGAGGCTTTTGGGCGGGGGATTTCGACGATTTTGATCGATTCGAAGCCCATGCGGTTTTTTTTGAGGGCCTCCTTGACCTTTTTCTCGTCGAGGGTTTTGCCGGGCTCCATGAGGACCGAGGCGCGGGTGCCGGAGAGGAGGATCTCTTTGACTCCTTCCTGGCTTTTGAGGGCCGCACGGACCCTGCCGGTGGCGCCTCACCCTCCGCCTTTGGCGAGGACAATGGTGAGTTGGACGGTTGCGGTGTCGGTTGCCTGCGGCTGAGTCTCCTGGCCGGCGGCGACGGCCGCGAGCGGGCCGGCCGCGAGGCACGCGAGGGCGAAGTGGGGAAGTGTGATTCTTTTCATCAGGGCCACCCTATGCGATTTCGTGGTTTGTGCCAGTAGAATTGGCGTGGTTGGACCGTGCAGCGTCGAGCAGGCTTGGCGGGCTGGCACGGGAATCGTGGGACCGCCCCTCCCGGCCGGGCCCGGGCTTGCGTTGCGGAGTGGAAGGGCGATGATGAGAGAAGTGACTGGAAAATGCCTTCCGCCACCGCATCGGCTATGTGCGCTCTTCGAGAGCGGGGCCATCAGCCGGGAACAGTTGCAGGCGGCGATGGCCTTGCACCAGCGCGAACTGCTGGACGAGATCGAAGAAACGCGGCGCAATCCGGTGATGGCCTATCTGGACGAGCGACTGTGCCGGTATGCGGCGGCGCGGCTCGAGCGGCGCCATGGGGAGCGTCTGATCCGGCAGGTTCTCGAGGCTTTGAGCCATATCGAGGCGTTCCCGCCGGCGAGCCTGCTTTGGAATGCGCCGCACGAGGATGTGCCGTTGCACTGCTTCTTTCGGGTTCGGCGGGAGCCGGTTTTCAAGCTGGTCAAGATCGAGAGGGGAAGCCTGACGGTGGAGGTGACGGTCGAGCACGGCCGTGTGCCGAAGCGGCTCACGACGCGGGAGAGCTTTCTTCTCTTTCGCGACCGCTTCGGGAAGCTCGTGGCGCGGCGGGAGACGAGGCCGGGGCTTCTGTCCTGAGGCGTCTCAGAGGAAGATGATTCCCTTTTCGACGATGCGGAAGCTGCCGCCGGGCTGGTTGTCGAAGAACCAGTCGCCGGCGAACTCCTTGCCCTCGGTGAGGATCTTGCCGCGGAGCTGGAGGCGGCCGTCGAGGAGCGGGATCCGGCCGCGGCCGTCGCCGAGCGGTTCGAAGGTGGCGCGCCCGGGGAAGCCGCCGGACAGGGCGGCCGTGGCACGGGCGCTGGCCTCGTTGCCGGGCGGACTTCCCCACCGGCTGAGGTCGAACTCGATCTCGAACGGGGTGGGGGAACTGAATCGCCGCGGGATGCGGGCGGTTCCGGCGTAGAACATCCCTTCGCCCGCGGTGTCGAGCGCCGCGTCCATCGGGACAGTGGGGACGTCCGGCAATGGCGAGGAGGGGACGCCGCACGAGGAAAGGCAGAGGGCCGGGACGGCGAAGAGCGCGGGGAGCCGGCGGAGAATCGCTGATCTCGGGGGGGCTGGCATCCACGTCAGTGTGCGAAGCCGCAGCGCGGGCCGCGAGAAGAATCGAAAAGCGGTGTCGCCGCCCCGGGGGGCTTTGCCACCGCACTCCACACGGGGGCGCCTCTGGAGTGCGCCGGCAGAGTCCCGCGAGGGACGGCGACGGCGCTTTGGCAGGGGACGGGGCGCGCTTCGCCAAAGCGGTGTCGCCCGACTTCGCCCCCTTCGACGCAGCTCAGGGCCTGAGCCTGTCGAACGGCTGCGGGCTACGACGGGCAAGCTGCCTCGCTTGCCACCGCACTCCAGGCTGAGAGGGAGGTTAGTGGTTCGTCAAGATTGAGATGATGGGTAGGCGCGCCGGAGGATGGAGGGCTG
>CAYPUM010000313.1:0-5127 GCA_964413545.1 uncultured Roseibacillus sp.
ATGAAGGTGCCGGACTTGATGCTCACCTCGTCCATGGCACTCGCGTATCCAAGAACCTCGGTCGACTTCCCGGGCTCCTTGTCCTGCGTCATGTAGACCGTGATGGCGCCATTCCACCACGGTTGCTCCCTGATGTCCGCCTTCGGATCGAACGGCGTGACCGTTCTCTCGTCGTGCATCTTCTTGAGCACTCCGTCCTCCGGCCAGTCCTGCCGGAGGAACGTGTCGTAGCCGCCCATCAGGTTGAGCTGTGAAGGCGTCAACTTCCCGCCGGGACGAATCCATACGTTCCCGAAGATGAAGAAGGGTACCCAGCACGCAGAATCGAACTGAGCATTGCGGCCGACTGTCAGGTGCCGGCAGGTGAATGACGCCCCTTGCGCAACATGGACCGCGTAGGGCTCGCCGGAGTCCGGAAGAATGACATCCGTATTCATGTCCGGAATCGCGTCGGCGGGCCGTCCCGTGGCGGCGTCGACCCAACAGGCGGGATCGGCGGGGGTGAACTTCGGGCCCTGCCGGCGCGCCTTCACGCCCGGATGCGCCCAGATGAGCAACCGCGCCGCGGGGCAGGCTTCCTTCAGGAAATACTCGTCGCCCGCCAGCTCCGGCCATGCCTCCTTGTTCTTGTACCGCGGGTTGTCCGCGGTGGGTTGCGCCGTGACGCCCTTGATATCAAGGGCGCTGACGTGCGGAGCCAGACCCAGAACAACCGCCACGGCGACCCGGGTAGCCATTGATTTTTTCATTCTCGCGTTCATGTCATGCAGCTCGTGTTATGAATCCTTTACGGTCATGTTCCATGGAATCATTCACGCCACTCGTAACGTGTGCGAGCCGATCGGCTCGCTGCGGAGCATGATGGATGACCGTCGGGACTACTCCGCCTATTGCGTCGCCGCGGCGTTCACCGGCTTGCTCGCGATCTCCAACACCCCCTGCGCCAGCCCGTCGCTGACGGCGGCGACGGTGATTGGACCGGCCTTCGTGGTGGATCGAACCACCAGCCGGCAGCGGCCGTCGCAGGTGGTGGCGCTGGTTCCGTGGTAGTCGTGCTGCAGGTCGGCGAGCGGATTGCTGTTGCCGGCCGCGGAGATCGTGGCTTCGCCGGACACCCGGAACGTCACCCTGTTGCCGGCCATTGAGTTCCAGCGGCCCTTGGCATCGGCGATTTCCGCCGTGATGAACGCGACATCGCAACCGTCGGCACGGAGTGTCGTCCGGTCTGCGGTCAGCTTCACCTTGGCCGGCTTGCCGGCCGAGGTGAGGGCGTGTTCCGCGATCCGCTTGCCATTCCTGAAGCCGGCCGCCTTCAGCTCGCCCGGTTCGTACTGCACCTCCCAGGTGGCGGTGTAGTTGCTCCCCTCCTCCCCGGAAGACTTCTTCCTGCCGAGTGATCTGCCGTTCAGGAAGAGTTCCACCTCCTCGCATCCGGAATAGACGTCCACCCACATCGTGTTCGGGGCGTCCGGTCACGTCCACGAGCTGAGCGCCGGCGTCCAGCCCCACCCGGACCGGTACCACTTGACGTCGGTGCCGGAATGCTTCCGCCGGACGACCGCGTGGACCGTCGGCGCCACGGCGCCATCGCTGTCCATCGTCCAGACGAGCTTGCGGAAATACGAATGCGCCTTGGGGAACCCGCAGATGTCGTAACTGCCGCAGTTGGCAAGATAGCCGGGGAATTGCTTGTGCGCGGCGAGACTCTCGCCGGTGCCCACCTCGCCGAGGTAGTCCATCCCGGTCCAGACGAAGTCGCCGGGCACGTAGTCGTGCTCCATGATCATCCGCCAGTAGGGAAGCAACATCCCCATCCGCGACTCGGAGCCGTACATCAACCGGTCCGGGAACTTTTCATGGCCTTCGAGGTATCCCCCGCCGCGACCGCGGCTGATTGCCTCGTAGTTGTAGCCGCACGCGTCGAGCGCCGCCCAGAACTCGGCCGTCGGGAACCGGAAAAGGTTGCCGGGCTGCGCGCCGTAGGTGGTGGCGCGGGTCGGGTCGAGTTGGCGGGTGAACTCCGCCAGCATCTTCACGGTTTCCTCGCCCGTCGGAGAGCCCTGGTCCGGGCACTCGTTGCCCGTGCTCCACATGATCACCGACGGGTGGTTGCGGTCGCGCCGGATCATGCTCTCCATGTCCTTCCGCCAGTACTTGTCGAACACCGCCGAGTAGCCGCCCCTCTTGCCACGCGTCCATTCGTCGAAGGCCTCGTCGATGACCAGCACGCCGTGGCGGTCGCAGGCGTCGAGAAATGCCGTCGATGGCGGGTTGTGGGCGGTGCGGATCGCGTTTGAGCCCATCTCCTTCATCAGCAGGACGCGGCGCTCCTCGGCCCGCGGATGGGCCTCCGCGCCAAGGATCCCGTTGCCGTGATGCAGGTTGACGCCCTTGAGCTTCACGCTCTTCCCGTTGAGGAGGACGCCCCGCCCGGGCTTGAACTCGATCGACCGGATGCCGAACGGGGTGACGCACTCCTCGGCCGGCTTGCCGCCGCAGCTCACGGTCGTTCGAAGCTGATAGAGATTCGGCGCCTCGCACGACCACAGCCGCGGGGCGGCCACGGTGGTCTGCTGACTGAACTCGGCGCGCTGGCCGGCTGCGACCGTTCGGGCGGACTCCGTCTCGGCGACGGTCTTCCCCCGCGAGTCGACGATGCGCCTCAGCACCGTGACGTTCCGCTCGGCCGCGTCGTCGTTCGCGATCGTCGTCCTGACCGCGACGGTCGCGGCGTCGGCGGACACCTCCGGCGTGGTGACGAAGACGCCCCAAGTGTCGACGTGGGTCTTGCCCTTCACAATCAGGTCGACGTTGCGATAGATCCCCGACCCGGGATACCAGCGGCTCTTGAGCTGATTGTCGGCGCGCACCGCCAGCACGTTCCTGCCGCCAATCTTCAGGTGGGGTGTCAGGTCATGGGCGAACGCGGTGTAGCCGTAGTGGTGGAAGCCAAGGTGCCTGCCGTTGAGCCACACGTCGGAACGTAAAGCTAACGGGACGGACGGCGAGAGCTTTCAATCATCGCAGGCGAAGCGAACAGAAGGCGCAGGCTGTTGAGGCAGACCACAACCGTGCTGCCCTCGTGCGCGAAGACACCCACGCTGAGCGGGATGAGACCGAAGATGGCGGCGCCCGCCATCAGAACCACCGTGCCGAGCGCAATCCCGAGGTTCTGGCGAATGACCTTCCGCGCCCGTTCGCTGAGACGGCGCGCCGCGAGAAAATTGTCGATGCGATCGTTCATCAGGACCACCTCGCTCTGTTCGAGGGCGGCGTCGCTGCCGCGGGCCCCCATCGCCACCGAGACGTGGGCGGCCGCGAGGCTCGGGGCGTCATTCACCCCGTCGCCGACCATGGCCACCTTGTGGCCCGCCCGTCCGAACTCCCGCACCGCCGCCACCTTGTCTTCGGGAGACAGCCCGGACCGCACTTCCTCGATCCCAAGCTCCCTTGCCACCGCCTCCGCCGCTTCCCGGCGGTCGCCGGTCAGCATGACGGAGCGCAGCCCGCGGCGCGACATCTCCTCGAGGATCGGTTTCGAGGCGGTCCGAATCCGGTCCTTGAGCAGAATGCGCCCGATCAGTTCCTCGTGAATGACCCAGTTCTCGATGAATTCCCGGGGCGGTTCGGGAAGGGTGCTCGCCCACCCCGCCAGCGGCCCTGCAGCGAGGAGTTCGCGGCGGCCGAGGACACACGCCGCCCCGCCGGCCCGCCCTTGAATTCCCCTGCCGGGGAGGGCTCGGAAATCGGCCACCTCCCGCGAGACGAGGCCCTCCCGCTTTCCGTGCCGGCGGATGGCGCGCCCGATCGGATGGGCGCCGTGATTCTCGAGCGAGTAGGCCAGCTCTGCGACCTCCCGTTCGCGGCCGGGCGGGAAGCTCTCCACGCGTGTCACTTCCATGTCGCCGGTCGTCAAGGTCCCGGTCTTGTCGAGCGCCACCAGGTCGACCTCCGCAAGTTTTTCGATCGCAGCCCCGCCCCGGAAGAGGATCCCGTGCCGCGCCCCCCACGCAATGGCCGCAAGGATGGCAGAGGGGATCGAGAGCACCAAGGCACAGGGACTGGCCACCACCAGCAAGGTCATGGCACGATAAAACGCCGAGTAGCCCTCCGCCGTGTTGGCAAACGGCCGCACTCCGAACCCCAGCCACCACACCGCAAACATCACCCCGGTCAGCACCAGGATCCCGATCGTGTATCCGGTCCCGAAACGGTCCGTGAACCGCTGGCTCGGCGCCTTCAAATGCTGGGCCTCACGAATCAGCCGGATCACCTTCTGCAGCGCGCTCTCGGCAGCCGGCCGCAGCACCCGCGCCCGCACCGCACCCCACAGGTTCATGGTCCCGCTGAAAACGAGATCTCCCCTCTCCTTCGACACCGGGTGGGCTTCCCCGGTGAGGTTCGATTCGTCCGCCGCCGTCTTGCCGTCCAGAACTTCCGCATCCACCGGAAACTGCTCTCCCGGCCGCACCAACACCACCTCTCTCACCGCCACCTCTTCAACCGGAACCGGACGCTCCTCCCCGTCCCCCCCGAGCACGTTCGCGGTCCGGGGCGCCCCGTCAAACAGGCCGTCAATCTCGCGCCGCGTCCGATGCAAGGCAAAGTGCTCCAGCGCCCCCGAAAACGAAAAAAGAAAAAGCAACAGCGCCCCCTCCGCCCATGCCCCGATCGCCGAGGCCCCCACCGCCACCGCCAACATCAAAAAATGAATATCCAGTTTCCCCTTCGGCAGGCTCTCCTTCACGTCGACCAGCGCATCCCACCCCCCGGCCACCATCGCCGCCACATACAACGCGATCGGAACCCACCCCGGAACCCCGGCGAACTGCGACAACACGAACCCCGCCAGCCCCAACACCCCGCAAACCGCCGCCAACACCGCCAGCATCCGCCACTCCTCGCCCCTCCCCTCTTCCTCCGCCGCCTCCGGCCAATCCACCTCCTGCCACCTCCACAACATCAACCCCGTCGGACAGGTCGGCCGCTCCACCCGCACCTCCTCCCCGTCCTCCCGAAAAAGAATCCCCACCGAACCCACCGAAGAACACGCCCCCGCCACCCCGCCCGCCCCCTCCCCGATCCGCCGGATCGTCTCCGTCAACCTCGCCCCCAACAGCTCCGCGT
>CAYPUM010000314.1:0-5122 GCA_964413545.1 uncultured Roseibacillus sp.
GGCTTTTGGAAGATCCATGCTTGTTTATGCAAATTAGGTAAAACGTATTTTGCTTATTTGGTTTTCCTTTGTCAATCAATTGCGCTCAGGAAGACTTCTTCCTCCCACGCTTCTTGGCCTTCGGCGGGTTGGCGGGGCAGAGGTGTCCGAGGTTAAAGCAGGCCGTCCCACCCTCCACGCAGGCGAGGAAGCCGGTGCGCAGCTTCCGGCGGATCCGGTCACGGCCTGATATCTGGTCGGCAAGGCAGGAGGACTCCTCACTGGTGAGTCGGTTCGCCGCGCCTCCTCCATGCAGGCGAGCGAGCGGGTCTTGCGCCGCCCTCCTTCCCCAGGCTCCTGAGCAGATACTTCGCTCTCCGCTGCGCTGCGAGCGAAGTATGGTCGGGGCGACTGGATTGACTGCGCTTCGCTCCGTCCATGCGGTGTGCGGCCTCTCCCGAGGCCGTTGTGGCGAAGGGCTGCTTAAAAGCAGCGGGGCATTCGAACGGCGTTCGAACCCAGTCGCCAATGTGGCCTCAGGGCTGGAAGATGGGAGGTGGTCGGGGCGACTGGATTCGAACCAGCGACCTCTTCGTCCCGAACGAAGCGCGCTACCAAACTGCGCTACGCCCCGGCCATGGGCGGGAAAGAATGCCCGGATTGCGCTTGGGTGCAAGCCGAAAGGCCCCCATGGCCAAATGGAGACCGGGATGGCGGGCGGGGAGGATGGGGAAGGCGGGTGAACCGCTTGAACGGGCCCCGAAGGGACCACGCATCGTAGCCGGGGCGCTTCAGCCCCCGGGATCCGGATCCGCACGGAGATCCCGTCGCAAGGCGACCGATCATGCGTTCGCGCGATCGAGCACGTTGGCGAAAATCGGCATGCAACCCGGTGATTGTCTTCCCCGCCGTCGCCGGTAGACTGCGACATGCAAACGGTCAAGGAGATCGAAGCCGCCATCGAGAAGCTCCCTCGCGACCAGTTCTTTCATCTGCTCGATTGGGTGCGGAACCGCTTCGGTGACGAGTGGGACCGCCAGATCGAGGACGATCTGAACGCGGGCCGGCTCGAACGGGTGGCGGAGGAAGCGGTCGCTGAATACCGGTCTGGAAAGACCAAGCCGTTTCCGGCTGATGAGGAGCCACGCAACTCGTAGCTTCTGGGCGGCATATGAACGGCTGCCCGCCGCGACGCGCCGGCTCGCCGATAAGCAGTTCCGGCTCTGGCGGGAAAACCCCCGGCACCCATCGCTTCGATTCAGGAGAGTCGGCCGGTATTGGTCCGCCCGGGTTTCGCAGGAGGTGCGGGTTCTCGGGGTGCTTGATGGCGATGTCGTGGTGTGGTTCTGGATTGGGAGCCACGACGAATACGAGCGCCTGGTGGGTTCCGCGTAGGATCCGGTCGCCGAAGCATTACCTCCGGCGTCGGATCAACAGAATCATTCCGTCATGCTCACGATCCCGGGCCAGCTTGAGGAAATCATCGCGGTTGCAAGCACCGACGACGCCACAACCATGCGCGCGCGGGCCGGAGGCAAGGAAACTCGCCGGTTCGAGAAGGCTGCACTCAGGCGAAGTTGATGTTGCCGGGGAGTCGACATTCAGAGACTCCGGCGGCACCCGATGGGTCGAGGCAGGCGGCGCCGCGCGGTGGAACGCTGTCTTTCGATCCTTCGATCCTTCGTGCCTTCGCGTGCCAAGGCCGGCACGGGCACGCCGGGATGGTTGATTCCCTATCGTCTCCGGACCTGGAAGAAGGCGTGACCGGCCGACGGGTTGACCGGGCAGGTGGTGACATCGCCCTGCGAGGAGACGGCGGGTTCGACGAGGGTGTTGATTTGACGCGGGGCGGTTCCGGCGAAGACATCGTACTCGAGGTAATCGGCGCTGTGCCAGCTCAGTTCGACGGAGGTGGGCGAGGTGCGGATGATTCCGCGGAAGGCGAAGCGGTAACCCTCGTAGTATGAGACGGTACCGGTGTTGGCGCCGATGAGGAGGTCGGGGGTTCCGTCTTCATTCCAGTCCGCCACGTCGAGGCGCATGCGGTAGTAGTCATCGATGGGCTGCAGTCCGGCGCCGTCTTCGGGCGCGCGGAGGGTGTCCGGCGCGGCGAGGACGGGATTGCTGCGGCTGCCGGTATTCCTGCACCAGACGGCGGTGTTTTGGGCAGTGGCGAGCAAGTCGGGCCGTCCGTCGTTGTCCCAGTCGCAGACGCGGATGGCGCTGCGGTATCCGAGCCAGAGGGTGGCGCCCCCGGCGTGGAGGAGGACGCGGGTGGAGTATGCGGGCGACTGGGCGGTTCCGACATTCTGAAAGTAATTGGCGTAGCCCACTCCGTCTCCGCACAGCAGGTCGGCCAACCCGTCGCCGTTCCAGTCGCAGACAAAGGGGGTGGCGCGGCTTCCGACAGTCAGGGCGCTGCCGGCGCATTCGAGTTCCACTCGATTCCCGGTGGCGACCAGCACGGGGTCGGCGTCGGTGTTGGTGTTTTCGTAGAAATAGACTCGGCCGTAGTCGCCTTCGCCGACCAGCAGATCGCGGTCACCGTCCGCATCGTAGTCGCACACCCACGGTGCCGGTGCGCCGCAGCCTCATCCGCCGCCGCTCACCACCAGGTCCACGCCGCCTGCCTGGACATTTCCGGTACGGGTCAGGGCGGGGTTACCGGGCGTTCCGGTGTTCTTGAAGAATGCCACCTTGTCGTCGGGGCGATACCCGACGAGGAGGTCGGTCTTTCCGTCGCCGTCCCAGTCGGTGGCGCAGGGGATGGCCTGCGTGCAGCCATCAGGCAGGGGGCAGCCGGTCAGGGTGGCAATTGTCCCGGCAGGTCTCAGTTGGACCTGCGACATGGCCTGGAAGGATGCCATGAGGGCTGCAAGCACGGTGAGTTGCATCGCCCCGAGGGGTGGTTGGGTTCTGCCTGACAATCGCCGGGGATGGCGGAACCTGTTTCGTTTCAGGTTGGCGCGCGGGGCGTGCGGGGCGGCACGACCACAAAAGGAAGGGAGGGGGTGCAAAGGTTTTGGGGGCAGCATTTGTGCAGAGGGTGGCTCGAAACAAGATCGCAGGTCAAGCGGCAAACCCGGCACCGGGATGGAGGCTTTCGTGAAAGAGTGGGCGGGGGGTCTTCGTGATACATGTGTTGTCCACCCTGTGGCGCGAAGTTGCGCTGATGAAGGAAGGCGCGCCGATGGAAGCCGCCGGACCGGCGGCCAGAGGCGGGACGCCGCACGAAAACCGGCCAGAGATCAGGAATTTCCAGCACCGCCAACGGCATGTCTCCCCGGAATGTGATGCTTGCCTGCACAGTGGCGGCGCTCTGTACCGCGTGTACGCGTGAACGCGTGACGAGGCAGCTGCATGACCGGCTTGTGAGCCGCGGAGGCGCCTACGCCGATGAGGTGCAGGCCCAATCGCCCTTCGAGGCGGTGACGCTCAGCTGGCCGGAGGCCGCGGAGGTGATGGAGGAGCGCAATCCCGACCTTCGGGATGCGGTGGAGAGTTTCGAAGAGGCGCGGCAGGAAGCTGCACTGGTTCCGCGAATGGCGGCTCAAATGCAGAAGTCGGTCAAGAGCACCGTGGGGGGTGTGCTGGATCCCAAGGAGTTGGCCCGGCTCGCGCAGAGGCCGGTGAGACAATTGCCGGCGCACATCGAGTCGCTGGCTTCCTTCAAGGATTTCTCGCACGAACTCGAGCAGGAAGAATGGCAAAGGGTCTCGCAGTTGCTGGAAGCGAAGCAGAAAGTGCGGCAGGCGCTTGTGGGCCTCTACAGGCATTTCAAGGTCTACGAACTCCTCGAGCAGAAGCGGGAATGGCTGGACGGCTGGCAGGACAATCCGGTTCGCGAACCGAAGTTCCAGAAAGAGATTGCCGCGGAGTTCTCACGCTACGACCGGGAGCGCGAACAGTGGCTCGATGGCGTGCGGGATCTCTTCAACGCCGAATACCATGACGTTCGGCTCGTCCTTGAGGACGAGGTGATGCCCATGTATCGCGACGTGAAAAACCCCCGCTTCGAGAACTGGGAGCGCTGGCGTGCCCTGCCGCGCAGCGAGGAGGCCGTAGGGAAGCTCAAGAAAGAGCACCAGGAATCCAAGCCGACGGTCCCCGGGACCCGCCTTGCAAGGAACAAGCTGACCGCGGTGTTGGGCTTCCCGGAGCCGGCGCCCGGGAGCGTCGCCGCCGCCGATGACGGCCTGCGCGCCAAGGTGCGCGGTCTGCTCCGCAACTGGCATGACCTGAAGCGGGTCCAGCGGGAGATCAGCGGCATCCGGGAGGACCTGCGCGCGAACCGGGAGAAGAGGAGAAGATATCTCGCCGAGCGGGAGGAAGAGGCTGATGGCGAGGAGCCGGCGGGGGAAGAGGCGCCGAAGGGGGATGAAAAACCCGAACTGCCGATGTCGTTGCAGCGGGAGACGTTTGGACTCAAGAGCAGGTATTTTGCGCTGCGGGAGCAGGAAATCGATCGCGCCAGCCAGCTTTGGTTGCTTGACGAGGACTGTTGGGCGCCCTCGCCATCAGGGAGGTGACGGTTTCCGATCTCTTGCGCCTTCGGCGCGGAGTTCGTCGGCTTCCCGGGCCGGATGGAGCAGGATTCCCTTGCGCCCCGGCGGTTCCTCGCTACAGGTCGCTTCGGCCGGGGGGCGCCCACGGGCGCCCGAACGGAATCACCGGGGGGATTCATCTGTCATGAAGATCTGTTTATTCGTCCTCGCGGCCGGGCTTGTTCTGGCGTCTGTGGGTGTTGTTGCGCGGGAGAAGAGTGCCGCTCCGGGCTTCGACGAGGCATGGGGCAAGGTCGAGTTCGAGGAGCGCGGTCATGCCCCGCTGTTGGAGCGCCATGCGAAGCTCGCACCGCGGCTCGCCGGGGACCCGGTTGTTCTGACGCTGGTTGTGCTCGACCCCGACATCAGCGGCCTTGTCACCGCCGTGTCGGCGGCCTATGACCGCATGGAAAATGCTTCCGAGGTTGAGGTCACCGTCTCCGAGCGCGGGATCATGGATGACGACCTGCTTGGGATTCGTCATGTCGTTTCCCTTGCCCGGAATCGCAACGACGAATGGCGGGTGACCGGATACCGCCGCGGCGAGTTGCGGCGGGTGCACATGAAGTGAGGGGCTGTGGCGGAGCGGGTGCGAGGCT
>CAYPUM010000315.1:0-5121 GCA_964413545.1 uncultured Roseibacillus sp.
GAAGGTCAGAAGAATGACGGTGACCGTCGTCAGCAAGGTGCGCATGGGCCGCCGGCGCATCGTACTGATGCCCATGGCGACGGCGGCCATCACGGTACCGAACCGTGAGACATCCGCCGTATGGACGGTGGCCCGCAACCCCTGGACAGCCTTGATTTCCAACTGGAATCTGCTCACCAGCACGAAGATCACAATCGCCGACAGCAGGATGATCGTGAACGCCAGAAATATCACGATCGGCTCTGCGGCAATCGCAAACGCGGGATGGACCCCATACAGGACCAGGAACGTCGTAAAGAAGAAGAAACAGTACCAACCGATCTGACGATAAATGTGCGGGGTTCCGACCAGAAGCCGCTCGAGGCAGAAGGCAAACGGGATGGTCAGGAGAAGCAGGATCACGACCGCCTGCACCAGGTCGTTCATCGAGGCCAGGGCAGGACCGTACACGCGCCGACCGAGACGCTTGGCAATAGAGAGTTCGGCGTTGCGGGCTTCCGTTTGCCGCGCCTGCTGCGCCCGGTCGAGCGCCGCGTTGCCCAGGCCGTGAAGCCACTCCAGGGAATCGTTGGTGATTCGGCGCTTCCGCAAGATGTCGAGCCGGTGCTCGTTCAGGACGCTCAGGTCCGTGGCGGTTCTCCATTCGCTTGCCGGCGGCTCCGGCCCATCGGCGACCGGGATGCCGCTGCCGTGCGAAAATGCGGGACTTGCGCCGAGAAGAAAAAGGCCGAAAGGGTTGACCAGTTTGAAGGCGCGGGCCGTCCTCGGCAGGAAACACGTGGTGGTCGCCCCCTTCTCCATGGAGAAGAACTCCCGCTTCTGGAACGGACCGTCGTTTTCCGCGTTCAGGATCAGGGACTCCGCGCCCGGGAATTCGGGCGGCGACAGAGACACCACCGTGCACATGCGGCACGGGAACATCTCGATTCGGTTCAGACTGTCGATGCCCTGGTTGACGAACGTGATGCGCCCGCAGGCGTCGAAGAGCGCGCAGCACCATTGCTCGCGCCTTCCCGCGGGCACGGGGCCGTAGGCAAAGTGCCCGTTCCGGGCTGCAACATGCCGGACGGCCAGATCGAAACCGGGGACGGCATACGGGTTGCTCTCCGCCAGCAGGGCGCCACGCGCGGGCCGGTTTGCGATGGCGCTGCCCTCACCTCTCGTCATGACGTTGCAGCCCCGGGTCCGCCCATGGTTCCATTCGGGTTCGTTGTAGACGGCCGTAGGACGAATTCTCTGCCGGAGCGACAGCGCAGGTGCGGAAGCCACGGCTTGGATCAAGGGCATGGCATCACGGGCAAACCTCCGGATCTTCCGGATATCCGTATTCTCCAGAGTGTCGTGCGGATGACCCGATCGACTCAACGCGTCATGGCACGTGGCGAGCCGGAGGCCGTAGACGCCGAAACGGCTGGCCATCTGCCCTCCATGAAGTGTGATGCCGGGAAAGAAAGCGGGGGGGCCAAGCTGGACCAGGGTATCGGGTTCGATGAGCTTCAGTCCGCCACGGTCGTCTGCCCGCAGCTTCTCCACCAGCTCCGACAAGGCGGCAAACACGCCCACGTAGTACCCGACGTTGTTGTACTGCGCGCCCGCGAGGTGCAACCCGTTGTCAGAATGCGCAATGCCCCATCTCGGCCCGCCGTCGCCCAGGTCGATCGTAAGGTGCAGCACGACGGCCTTGTCGGCAAGCAACCGGCCGATCGACTCGGCGTTCCGGCGATGACGGATCAGGACCGCAAGCTCTTCCTGGCGGCTTCTCAAGAGTTCAACGGAACCGCGACGCAACACATTCAGCAACGCCTTGTTGCCCGGCTCGATCTCTCCCTTGGCAAGAGCCCGGCGAAGGTTGTTCCAACCGTTCTGTTCGGCGGCCAGTCTCTCCCGCTCGGTCTCAACGCGTGCAGGCGGCTGATGGGCCTTGCGGGTGAGGTCCGCGGCTCCGTCCAGGCGCAGGGCTCGGATCCGGGACTGAATGGCCTGTGCGTGGACATCGGCGTCGCGGCGGAGCCTCTCCAGGGCCTGGCGCCCCGCCTCGCCTTTCCAGGTGAAGATATCGTCGGACTCCATCGCGGCGATCAGATCGGACACAAAAGCCTGCTCGGCTTCGTGTTCCGCAACAAAATCCGCATGGGTCCGTTTGTGATTCCGGAAAGGACGCTGCCGGAAGATGGCGGAATACAAGGCTGCGGCGCCGGACAGACATCGTCCCTCGCCGCCCAAGAACGCCAACAGGACGGACCGGCGCGGCCGCTCGCGGTTCAACTGCCGCGCCATTTCCAGCAGAGCGGCGCAATTCGCGGCGCCACGGGCGCCTTGTGCGAGATCAGGTACCTGCCCGAAACTGTCGAGCTGGGCCGCCAGAACAAGAACTTCCTCTTTCCCCAAGGCAAACACCGGATCGGTACCCGGAATCCAAGCCAGAACGTTCCGGGCCTCGCGCCTGGACCAGACGGGGCGGGCCTCGATGGTCACCTCTCTTGCTCCGGCCAGCAGTCCGCAGGCATCCGCCACCGCCTTCGAGACATAGAAACGCGGCAAGCGCGCGGGAATGGTCTCATACCGCTCGAACACATCCGGCACCCCGCCTGTTTCCACGAAAACCACCGCCCTGGCCCCCATCGCAAAGGCATCTCGCCAGCGACGCGCATTCTCGTACTCCAACACAACGATTCGGCTCTCGACGCGCTCCGAGCCGTAGGCTTGGGGCGATCCGTTTCCTGCGAGCAGGGTCCTGCCGCGGATCGGATCCGCTCCGCCGGTCGGGAGCTGCCAAAGATTCGCACGCAGGCTGAACAGCGGGAACTCCTTGCCGTCGATCTGCAAGGAGCAGTCGTTCTCGAACTGCGGCACGAAGAACGGTTCAAGCCGCACCTCTTCGATCCCCGCCGCCCGCAGTTGGGCGGCCACGTAGTGCGCGGCATCCCGGCATTCCTTCGTGCCCGCCAGCCGGTGGGGAGCGCGGCACAGCGCTTCCACATCGGTCAGGAACCGGTCCCCATCGACCTGCTGACCACAGACGTGCGCCGACAGCAGTAGCAGCGCTGCAACCCATTGTAGTCTTCGGTTCAAGTCTCCAACCCGACCTGCCTTCCTGTGCCCGAGCCAGACGCGAAAAGGCGCGCGCACTCTCCGGCGCCTCTACGCAAACAGTCTAAACCCCGGCAGCTACTCCTCCTCGCCAGCAATGGACCCGACCTCAATCTCCATTTCATCACGACGGCGAACCTGCTCGATGGCGCCGTCCCGAATCGAGAACATCCGGTCCGAAACATCCAGCATGCGATGGTCGTGGGTTGAACACACGATGGTCACGCCCTGTTCACTGTTCAGCCGCACCAGGATCTGAAGTATTTCCCGGCCCGTTTTGAGGTCCAGGTTCGCGGTCGGCTCGTCGCACAATAGAATCGACGGGGCGTTGGCCATGCTGCGTGCAATGGCAACGCGCTGCTGCTGGCCGCCCGACATCTGAACCGGTTTGTGATGCCAGCGATCCGCCAGTCCCACGAGATCGAGCAGAACCATCCCCCGCTTCTGCGTTTCTTCAGGGGCGGTTCCTGCAAACACCATGGGCACGGTCACGTTCTCCAGGGCTGTCATGTACTTCACAAGGTTGTAACTCTGGAAGATGTAACCGATCTTCCGGCACCGCAGGAATGCGAGCTCCACGGCGTTGAGCTGGGCCACGTCCACTTCATCGATAAAGACACGGCCGGAGGAGGGAGAGTCCAGACCGCCCACCATGTTGAACAAGGTCGTCTTACCGGACCCGGACGGGCCCATCACGGCGATGAATTCACCCCGGTAGATCACCGTGTCCACCCCGCGCAGGGCCTCGGTTACGACCTCGCCGATCCGGTACTCCTTTCTGAGACGCAGCGTTCGGATGATTACGGGACGCCTGGTGCCGGATGGTGGAGGGTCGAGGGTCCATGGCCGACGAGGCATCCTCATCTCTCCACGGCCCTGTCTCACGTCGGCCTCCCTCTCAGCCGTCACCCCTTCACCGTCGGCTTGGGCCGCGCCATAGCGCTACTCAAGCCGCATCGCCTCCATCGGCGCCAGCCTCGCGGCTACGTACGCCGGGTATACCGATGCGATTCCGGCCAGCAAAACGCCGGCTCCCAGGGACACGAGCGCTGTGACGCAGACGTCGTGCCAGGGGAACACGCTCCACACCAGAGACCCGTACCGGAGCACCGAGAACGGCACGGCCAACAGCAACCCCAGTGCCGCCCCGCACAGACCGCCCACGAATCCCTGGAAGCAGGACTCCATCACGAACAAGACCATGACAAAACCATCCGTCGCTCCAAGACATTTCATGGTCGCGATTTCCCGAAAGCGCTCCATCACCGACATCAACATGGCGTTTGCGATACCCACGATGCAAACAACAAAGGAGACGCCGATCAGCCACAGTGTGACGGAGCCGTGGCCCGGCGCGCCTCCGGCAAAGGCTTTGCTCCGGGCTTCGATCCGGAGGATGCGGCTTCTTTTCAGGTAGTCTGCCAGGACATCCCGCAGCCTTCGCTTCTCAAGAGGGATGTAGAGATCGTTTCGGCGCAGCATCGCTTCAACGAGGGCAGGACCCTCTCTGGAGAGGTAGAGCTTCGCAAACGCCTCCGGGTTTACCTTCATGATACGGATCCCCGTTTGCCGGCTGAGATCCCGTCTCAGGGCGGAATTCCGCAACAGCGCCGAGACATGAAACAAATCCTCGGCACGCGCGGCCGCTTCGGCCACCGAAGCAAAATCGTCGGATCCCCCGGAGAATCCGAGTTCGGCGAGTGTCGCCGCAAAATCGGGCGGAGGGGAGGCCAGAAGCTCGGCGGCTCTCCGGCCGGGGTATCGTTCCTGCAGCCTCGTGATCGCCGCGTTCCGTCCGCTCTCAATAGCGTCCCACTGCGGGATCTGGGCACGGTACCGGGTCAGCAACGCACGCAGATCGACCGGGGCGAGAGGGAAACCGGCCGCACGCATTTGCGCGAGGCGCTCAGTGAACTGCCGGTAGGCTGGTCCGGAAAGGAGCCAATCGAGCAGGAACTCGCCTCCCTGCCCCTCCACCAGCCGCAGACGTTGGCCCGGGGGCAGGCTGTCCAAGAACCGAAGGACGGCTTC
>CAYPUM010000316.1:0-5104 GCA_964413545.1 uncultured Roseibacillus sp.
ACCGCGACGCCCCGCCCGTCCAACCCCTGCTGGAATCCGCCGCCTCCGACGCGCCTCTCATCGACTTCACCGCCTCCGACGAAGTGCGCCACACCGTCTGGCGGGTCGCACAGCCCTCTCCCTTCATCGAAGCCTTCTCGAGAATCCCCTTCACATACGTCGCCGACGGCCACCACCGCAGCGCCAGCGCCGCCCGCGTCGGCGCCGAATGCCGCGCCGCCAACCCCGCCCACACCGGCCGCGAAGACTACAACTGGTTCCTCGCCGTGCACTTCCCCGCCAGCCAGCTCCAGATCCTCCCCTACAACCGCCTCGTCACGGATCTCAACCGCCACAGCCCCGAATCGTTCCTCGCCGCTCTCCGCGAGCTGGCGCGCGTCACCCCCGGCGCCGACCCCTCCCCTCCCGGCCCGGGCCACGTCTCAATGTTCATGGCCGGCCGCTGGTACGGCCTGGCCTTTCCCACTCCCCCTGCCGCCGATCCCGTCGCCCGCCTCGACGTCGCCCTCCTCCAGGACCGTGTCCTCGATCCCCTCCTCGACATCGGCGACCCCCGAACCAGCGACCGCATCGAGTTCATCGGCGGCATCCGTGGAACCGGCGAACTCGAAACCCGCGTCAACCAGCGTCACGACGCCGTCGCGTTCTCCATGTTCCCCGCCACCGTCGAGCAACTCATCACAATCGCCGACGCCAACGCCGTCATGCCCCCAAAAAGCACCTGGTTCGAACCCAAACTCCGCTCCGGCCTCTTCGTCCACACCTTCTGACAACCGACAACCGAAAACCGCGCCCGAAAACCGCCAACCGCTCGAAAGCCGAAAACCGAAAACGGCCACCCTCCGCCCCGTCCCCGCCGGACTGGCCTCATCAACCCGTCTGCATCTTCCCCGACAACAAAGCCCCCTCCTCCATCTTCAGACTCTTGGTCGTGATGTCCCCCCGCAGCTCCGAATTCTGCCGCAATTCGCAGCGCTCCGAGGTGATCGTCCCCTCCACCATCCCGAACATCTTCACCTCCCCGGCCTTCACATCCCCCTTGATCCGGGCGTTCTCCCCGATCGTCACCTTCCCGGAGTCCGACAGAATCTCCCCCTCGATCTTCCCGTCGATGATCATGTCATTCTGGAACTTGACCGTCCCCGTGATCTCGATCCCCTGCGCCAAAACATTCGTGTTGTTCGACATCGCGCCGCAATAGGACAGATCCGCACCCGGATTGCAATCCGGATGTTGCCCCCGCCGCCCAACACCCACACTATTGCCATCAGGGCGTACATGTATACGAATCTGATTGGGAGAGGGGTTTTTGAAATTCCCCACGGCCTCTCCGGCACTCTTTTGTGCACTGTTTGCCGAAGTTCGCGCCTCAAGTCTCACCCGCCTGCGAGATATTGCTCCCGGTCCCCCGCCGCGGTATCCGCGCACCCAGACCAACCCCGCTCGAACTCTCCCGATGAGTCCCCCCGACAATCCGCTTCCCGTCCCCTCTCCCACCTCCTTGTCAGCCCTCGTGGCCTTCGTCTTCGCCGCGGGAAGTTCCTTCGGAGGACCGCCCGCTGCCTCCATCCAGCAGCCGACGCGACTCTTCGACACATGGGAAGCGGAAGGCTACGGGAGATTCTCCGGCAAGCTGCAGAGCCTCTTCATGCATCGCGACTACAGCGACATCGGGCACGCCACCAGCGGGACTCTCGCCGCCACCCTGAACTACCGCACCCCCGACCTCGGCGGCTTCCATCTCGGCGCCCAGTACATCTACAGCGGACTCCTCTTCGAGTCGGGCTGCAACGACATCGCGTGCCCGGCCTATTTCCTTTCCAACGACGAGTTCAGCGTCCTCAACGAGGCCTACCTCGCCTTCGACCTCGGCGCCATGGGGGTGCCCGACACCGAACTCAAGATCGGCCGCCAGATCCTCAACTACGATTTCGCGCCCGCCTATAACATCCGCCAGAAGGACCAGTCCTACCAGGCCGTCGTCCTCAAGACCGCCCCCTGCGAGGGATTCTCGCTCGATTTCGGCTACTTCAACCGCTTCAGCAGCTGGGCCTCCCGCAGCGGCGGTCCGTCCACATGGCGCGCCGACTTCATCGGGGTCGAAGACCGCGTCGGCGTCCCATACGACACTTCCGGCTTCTTCTTCGCCTCCGCCGTCTGCGACGGCTGGAAACCGTGGTCGTTCGCGCTCTACGACTTCTACGGCGACGACATGTTCAACGTCTTCGGCGCGAAGGCCGCTTACACTTGGGACCTCGGCCCCGACGCCGGCGCCCTCACCTTCCGCACCCACTACGCCAACCAGCAGGATGTCGGGCGCATGGAACGCGACGGCCTCGGCGCCATCGACTCCAACATCCTCGAACTCGCCGTCGATTACTCCCTCCGCGGCCTCAACCTCGGCACCGGAACCGTCCTCATCCGCGGCGACGATTTCCAGACCCCTTTCCGGACCTCCTTCTCCATCGACACCGAGTTGCTCTGGTACACCATGCAGTTCGAGGGCGACACCACCTCCGGCTTCCTCAAGGCTGTCTACAAATACGACAAGTGGCTCTTCTACGCCCTCTACGTCATCTCCGACCACGAAGATGACAGCCTTTGCCAGGAAATCGACGGCGTCGTGAAATACAGTTTCAACGACCGCCTCTCCACGTCCTTCAAGGCCGGCTACGGCGACCGTCAGTTCCCCGACCGCATGAAACGCACCGACACCCACGCCGTCGACCTGCGATGGTTCGTCGGTTGGACCTTCTGATCCTCTTTGGCGGCCCTCACGCCGGCACGCCGGATTTCCCCGCCACGCACTCTTCGAGGTAGGCACCCCATCCCTCCATGCCGGCCCCGGTCTTGGCCGAGACTTCGAACACCCGCGCCGCCGGCGCCACCTCGCGAATGTGACCCAGCGCCGCCTCGCGGTCAAACTCCACCGCCTCGATCAGGTCCGTCTTGGTCAACACCACCGCGTCGGCCCGGTGGAAGATCGCCGGATACTTCTTCGGCTTGTCCTCGCCCTCCGTCACGGAGGTCAGAACGACCCGCCGGTCTTCGCCAAGGTCGAACGCCGCCGGACAAACAAGATTGCCCACGTTCTCGATGAAAAGCAGGTCGGTCTCCGCAAGGTTCAGATCTTCCACCGCGTGCAACACCATGTGCGCGTCCAGATGACAGACCGTGCCGGTCGTCACCTGCACCGCCGGCGCCCCCGTCCCCCGCAGGCAGCGCGCGTCGTTGTCCGTGGCGCAGTCCCCCACGATCACCGCGCAACGCATCCGCTCGCCCAGACCCGTGATGGTCCGCTGCAGCAGGGTCGTCTTCCCCGACCCCGGCGACGAAACAAGGTTCATCACCGCCACCTCCCGCCCAAGGAACAACCCCCGCGCCCGCTCCGCCAATCGCGCGTTCTTGTCCAGAATCGCGCGGCTCAGCTCGATCACCTGCGTCCCTTCCCCTTCATGATGATCATGGTGGTGATGCCCCGACCCGTGGCCGTGCCCGTGGCCGTGGTGATGCGTGTGGTGGTGGTGACGGGCGTTCGCATGCCCGTGCCCGGTGGCCTCACCGCTGTCAGAACATCCGCAATATCCGCACATGGAAGAAAAAGGTTGGGATCAAGCCGCGAGCGGCGGTCTCCATTTCCACCTTCCGCCCGCTCCATCAACCTACCGCCGAACCAACCCCGGTCAACTGAGAAATCCCCCCCGACCCCCGGGCCCCTGCCCGGCGGAAGACCACCCGCTACCCCCCCGGGAGGGCAGGTCAGCGGTTGCACGGCGACGCCGCCTCCGCTATCATCTTGAGAAGGAGAACACAATGGGAGGCAGTCATGGCCGTTGCAGTCGTCGCAATCCTGGCGGGTTGTTTCGTTGCGATCAGGCGTCTGTGGGTATCACGCCGCCTCGCCGCGGTCCTGCCTGCCGTGTTGGCCGCTGCCCTCCTTCTCTGGCTGACATGGCTCGCTGTAATGGTTTTCGGAACAGGGCCTGCGATGCGATAAGGGAGATCGCCTGAGGTCAACGTGGAGACCGGACCGAACCGCGCCTCGCCATGAAACCAGCGTCATTTCATCCTTTCCTCGTATGCGGCTCGTCTGTCGCCGCTCTCGTTACGTCCGGTCTGGCCGAGGACCCCCGCTTCTTCCGCATCAAGGGACCCGTCCCTGTCGAAATAACCAGCGTCACCGCGGATGGCTGGATCACATGGACGAACCCGACGACCACCGCAACATTCACCGTTCAGACCGCATCCTCGCCATCGGAGGATGCGCACTGGAAAGACTGGGCGCAGGTCCCCGTCACCGGGACCGGCGCCACGCACCGCACATTTGATCCAAACCCGCCCGAGGGCTTCGTCTGGATCCCCGGCGGCAGCTTCCTGATGGGGGACAAGGTGGGGAGCGTGACGGGCGGCGATGGCTACGGCGACGAATTGCCGGTGCACAGCGTGTCCGTGAGCGGGTTCTACATGCAGGCCACCGCGGTAACCAACGACCAGATGGCAACCGTCCTGCAGTGGGCCTGCGATCAGGGCGGCAGGCTCAGCGTAACCTCCTCCTCGGTCCGCAACCTCGAGGACAACCAGGAACTGCTTGACCTCGACGACCCCGATTGCCGAATCACATGGAACGGCGCGACGGAGAAGTTCGCGTTGAAGGAAGCGAAGGGCAGCGGCTATCCGTGCGTGGAGGTGACGTGGTACGGGAGCGCCGCCTACTGCAACTACCGCAGCGAGATGGAGGGGCTGACCCCCGCTTACAACCTCTCGGATTGGAGCTGCGCCTTCGGGACGGGCGGCTACCGGCTGCCGACCGAAGCCGAACGGGAGAAGGCGGCCCGGGGAGGATGCAGCGCAAGGCGGTTCCCGTGGGGGGATACGATCAGCCATGACGAGGCGAACTACTACAGCTACTGGAGTGGCGAAGCGCCCTACTACCCGTATGATGTGAACCCCTCCCCGGGTTACCAGCCGGACTGGGACCACGGAGACTATCCCTACACGTCGCCCGTGGGGAGCTTCCCTCCCAACGACTATGGGCTCTACGACATGGCGGGCAACGTGTGGGAATGGTGCAATGACTGGCATGCAAGCAGCTACTACGGCGCCC
>CAYPUM010000317.1:0-5088 GCA_964413545.1 uncultured Roseibacillus sp.
GTGCGCCGCACTCAACGCTTGCATGCGGAAATTCTAGACGCCCCGTCCCCCCGGTCAACCCCATCCAGGACCTCCAGCGATCCATGACCCGGAACCGGGCTGACCGGCCAGCCCCGCGCCCGCCCACGACACGCGCCCCCGGAGGGCTGGAGCCGCCAAGACAAAAGCTGGCCCGCCAACCGCGCTCCCGGACACCCGCTCCCCGACACCTCCCACCTTGCCTACCCCCCGGTCCGGGGAGGGCGCTTCCTCGGTTTTTTCTGCGGGGCGCCCATCAATTCGCTCTGGCGGGCCTTCTGGGCGCGCTGCGCGGCCTCGGCCTGTTCCTGCATGCGTTGCCAGATTCCCTTTTTCTTCGCCGACTTCTTCTTCAGTTCCGGTTCCGGCAGGCGCTTCGTGATCAGGGTCTGCGCGATCGCAAACAGGTTCGAGGTGGTCCAGTAAAGGGCCAGCGCCGAGGCGAAGTTGTAACAGAAGAAGAAGAACATGAACGGCATGATCATGAAGATGCGCCGCTGCATCTTGTCCCCCGTCTTGGGGGTCATCATCATTTGCACCACCATCGTCACCGCCATCAGAATCGGCAGAAGATTTACGCCGTCCCCCAAAAACGGCAGCGAAAACGGCAGCCTCGCCACCGTGTCCGGCTGCGAAAGATCGTCAACCCACAGAAACTCCGCCTGCCGCAGCTCGACCGCAAACTGAAGCATCCGGTAAAAGCCGAAAAAGATCGGAATCTGCACCACCAGCGGAAGACAACCACCGATCGGGTTGATCCCGTACTCGCGGTACATCTTCATCATCTCCTGGTTCATCTTGTGGGGATCGTCCGGATACTTCTCCTTCAGTTTCTGCATCTCGGGCTGCAGCTTCGCCATGCGCTTCATGGCCCGCGTCGACTTGTTCTGCAACGGCCACATGGCGCTCCGGATGACCAACGTGAGCGCCACGATCGCCAGCCCCCATGACCACTTCCGCGAGATCGGGTCAAACAGGTGGTCGTGCAGGACGTTCAGAAGCCAGTTCAACGGCCAGCTCACGATGCCGAACCAGCCGTAGTTCATCACCTTCCCGCGGCGCATCCCGATCGCCCGTAACATGGTGTTCCGCTTGGGGCCGACGAAGACCTCATACGAGACGGCTTCCTTGTCCCCTCCCGGGGCGAGGGTCTCCCCCGGAAGGCTCATGGCAAGCCGCACCGCGAGGGCCGGGTTGCCCCCGGCCGCTTCCCGGAGGGTCACCGGCCGCACCTCGGACCAGATCGATCCGTCGTGCGGCTCGAAGGGCGCCACCACGCTCGCGTAGAACTGGCTGCCCACTCCGGCGTAGCCCATCATTCCGACCTGCGCCTCGTATGGTCCCCGCTTGCCCCCCTTGAACCACTTCACGTTCCGGAACTCGAAGTTGTTGTCTTCAAGAAAGAACACTCCCTGATGGTTCTCCCACTCGCCCTTCCACAAGGGAGCGATCGAGCCGGCGAAGATCCCGAAGTCCGAAAGGTTCAGCGACGTTTCGCTCTCGTTCTGGAAGCTGACGACGAGGCGGAAGCGATACGCGCTGCCCACCTCCTCCGCCGGGACCAACGACCACTCCTTGCGGATCCAGAGACCCTCCGCGGTCCGGCCCCGGAAGGTCACCTCGCGGCGGCCCGCCTCGCCGCCCTCGGCTTCCTCGATCTCGTAAACCACATCAAGGTATCGGTCCACCCCGGCCGTGAGCGTCCCGATCGGATGTGCGCCAAACCGATTGATGCGCACCTTCCGGTCGTGCTCGCCGACGGCCTCCTGTTCACGAAACTCGGCATACTTGATCCCGCCCCCGTAGGTGGTGAACACGAAATCGACCGCCTCGCTTTTCACGGTGACGAGTTTCTCCTCCGGGCGAGGCTCGGCGGCCGGGGCTTCTTCCGGACTTCCCTCGGGCCCCTCGCCGCCGGGAGGCCTCTCGCCTTCCGCGCGGTCCGACGCCGCTGGTTCCTCCTGCTGCGGGGATTCCGCCCGTTCCCGCCGCTCGCGCGCCGCTTCCTTCTGCATGAAGTGCAAGTTGAGGGCAAGAAGCCCTCCGCATACGATCAGAACGATCCAAGCCGTACGGTCCAAAATCGATAATTGGGTGGAATTTCAGGGACTGGGGATTGCCGTCGGGGCGGCCTCGACACGGATCGCCTTGCGTCAGATGTCGCGCAACCCCCTCAGGCCTGCGCCCCGGGCCCACGTTCGTCGGCCCCCTTGGCGGGCGGAACGGGGTCATAACCAAACCCCCCCCACGGATGACAGCGGAAAATCCGGCGAGTTCCCAGCCAGCCCCCTTTCAGCACTCCGTGCCGCTCGACCGCCTCGAGGAAATAGTTCGAGCAACTCGGCTCAAACCGGCATCCCGCCCCCGGGCCCGCCAGCGTCTTCAGCACCGGCGCCACCATCAGTTGATACCCGCGGATCACGAGACGAATTGCCCCTTTCATGCGCCGCCTCGAGAATGCCAAGGCGCCGGGCGAGGTGCAACCACTCATCCTCCAGTTCATGAAAATCCGCCTTCCCCGCCCGCACCCGCGCCACCACCACCACGTAATGCCGGGAGGGCACCCGCTCGCCATGCCTGCTGAGAATGGCCCGCAAACGCCGCCGGACCCGGTTGCGCGTGACGGCGTTGCCCACCTTGCGCGATGTGATCAGCCCCGTCTTCAGCCCCTCCAACTCCGGGTCTGCCATGGCCGCCAGAACCATGAAGCGGCCCGCAACCGACCGGCCCTCCTTGCGCACGCGAGCGAATTCGCTCCGCCGCTTCATGCTCATGGCGCGCGGCATTCGCATCACCGCTCATCATCCCCGGAAGAGACAGCCTCAGCAACGCTTTCCTCCAATGATCCCCCGACCCGTCCCCGGCGCCGTCGGGTCGCCCCCGCGCTTCCCGGCCACGTCCCTCCAGCCCGACACCGCCGGGACGGCGGCGTCCACCTGCCTTCGTCCCACCCGGTTGCTCCGCCTGTCCCAGGCGTTTACCCGCCGTGCTGGACAGTATGCCGCTTGTAATGAAGCTCGGCACCCTTGGGAAGGAGGCGCTTGCGGCCGCGAGCCCGGCGCTTTTTCAGAATCCTGCGGCCCGCCTTCGTGCTCATCCGGGCCCGGAAGCCGTGCTGACGCTTGCGGACTCGCTTCGACGGCTGGTAGGTGCGCTTCATCGGTCGATCGTGGGTTGAGTCGTTCCGGCGCCTCGCTGCGCGCCGCGGGGCGGGGAGCCTAACGGCCGCGCCCGATTTGTCAACGCGTCACGACGCGATCCCTCCGAAAAGTGAAGTTTCCTTCCGAACCTTGCGGCCCGGCATGTCAGGGGGGCCGAATGGGGTCCGCTCCCAACCCCCCGTGATCTCCCGGATCCTGCTGCCCTCCCAATCGCAGCCCGCCACCATCCGGCACTCGCGGTCCTCGTCCCCGACCTCATGCAAGAGCAGAAAGACTTCATCACGGACCGGGCAAGTCACAAAAAACCCCCGCCGCTCATCCGCAAATAACCTAACCGGAAATGAATTCTCTCCTTTCCAAACGATCAGCGCATCATCGGGATGGCGAATCTTCTATTCCCCATCTCGACCCCCACGGGGGGCTTTGTGATTCTCCTGTAGGAGGTTATCGCCCATTCCGATCATCGCGGGCAGGGCTGCGGGTCGATGCTCGTGCAACATGTGTTTGACTTCGCCCGTCAAAGAGGTTTCAAGCGGATCACGCTGCTCACCGTCAAGCTCAGTGCGGAGTCCAAGGGCTTTTTCAAACGACACGGATTCGAATTCTCGCGCCTCATCCCGATGCGGTGCGTGATCGATGAACAGGCCTCAGAAATAATTCCCGACCCATGCAAGAACCCCTCCGTCTTGCCTTCTCCGCCACCGACGGTCTGGCCCTCACCCTCGTGGCCCTCCTCAGTTTCTCCCTGGGGATGGTCCTGACGTTGCTCGTCATCATTGCGAGGTCCGGCCACCGGCGCGGGGAACACCAGCACTCCGTCTTCGACGACCAGGACCCGCCCCAACAAAACGCCGAAGTCGGCGATCAATCCGGCGATCCCCGCGCCCCGTGGGAACGCGACCCCAATTGGTGGCGCGAGGAATGATCAGCCATCCAGCAGGTGCCTCGCGGCCTGCTCGACGTCCTTGTCACCCCGCCCCGAAAGGTTCACGACAATCAGATCGCTCTCCGGAAGGCCGGGCGCCACCTTCGACACGTACGCCACCGCGTGCGCGCTTTCCAAGGCCGGCAGAAGACCCTCGGTCTCCGAAAGTTCCCTGAACGCCGCCAGCGCCTCCTCGTCCGTGGCATAGGTATACTCCACCCGCCCGAGGTCATGCAGCCATGCATGTTCCGGACCGACCGCGGCGTAGTCGAGACCCGCGCTCACGGAATGGGTCAACTCGATCTGCCCGTCGTCGTTCGCGAGCAGCCATGTCTTGGTCCCCTGCAGGACCCCCAGCTTGCCCCCTTGAAAACGAGCCGCATGCTGCTCGGGCCGAATCCCCGAACCCCCCGCCTCGACGCCCACCATCCGAACCGCCTCCTCGCCGAGAAACGGATGAAAAAGCCCGATCGCGTTCGAGCCGCCTCCCACGCACGCCACCAGCAGGTCGGGCAACCGGCCCTCCTTCTCCATGATCTGGGCCCGCGCCTCGACCCCGATGACGCGCTGAAAATCCCGCACCATCATCGGAAACGGGTGGGACCCCAGCGCCGAGCCCAGCAGGTAGTGGGTGTCCCCGACGGTCGCCGTCCAGTCGCGCAAGGCCTCGCTCACCGCCTCCTTCAGGGTGGCCTGGCCGGCGGTCACGGGCACCACCTCGGCGCCAAGAAGGCGCATCCGGGCCACGTTGAGGGCCTGCCGTTCCATGTCAACCTCGCCCATGTAGACCACGCACTCGAATCCGAACCGCGCACAAACCGTGGCGGTCGCCACCCCGTGCTGGCCCGCTCCGGTTTCGGCGATGATGCGCTTCTTCCCAAGGCGCCTCGCCAGCAGGGCCTGCCCGACGGCGTTGTTGATCTTGTGCGCGCCGGTATGCAGCAGGTCCTCCCGTTTCAGGTAGATTTTCGGCCCGCCCAGTTG
>CAYPUM010000318.1:0-5079 GCA_964413545.1 uncultured Roseibacillus sp.
GGGTGCAGGATGGGCCGCCGTCGTAGTATTTTGGGGCGAGCTTCTCGGGGTATTCGTGTTTCCAGAGCACCTTGCCGCTCTTGGCGTCGAAGCACCAGATGGTGTCGGTTCCGCTGCTGTTGCCGGCGGTGACGGCCTTCCCGCGCGAGACGGCGAAGCTTGAGCAGCCTCGCCCGAGGTTGGCGGTCCAGAGCGTCCGCGGGGGGTTCGCCTTCCAGTCGGTGCGGATGGCGCCTTCGACGATTCCGGTGCTTTCGGGGCCGAGATAACGCGGCCAATCGAAGGCGCAGGCCACGGGCGCCGCCGTCACGGCGAGCGCGAGAACAGTGAGGAGTGATTTCATGGGGGAGACCGATAACCGCTTTTCGCCGGCGCGCAAGGCAATCGGTCGCGGGGGCGTGTCGCGCGGGGCGTGTCGCGGGGATGGGCGGCAATCTGCGGTTGACCCATTCGGGTCATCCGCCAGACTCGCCCGCCCATGACTGTTGCGCCTCGTGTGATGATTCCCACGGCGCTGTCGATTTGCGCTGTGGTTGCGGGCAATTCGGAGTTGGCGGCGGAGGAAGTTCTGACCCTTCCCGAGACGCGGATCACCGCTCCGGGCTCCGTTGGCGAGGAGGCCAGCGGGTTGGGTTCCTCGGTTCTCTCGCCCGATGATCTTGATCTTTTCCAGTCGGACTCGCTGGCGGAGTTGTCGCTTCTTGCGCCGAACCTGTTTTTCAGCACCAGCGACACGCGGGGGTATGGCGATATTGTCACGTTGCGCGGTCAGGGCAACACCCTCTTTTTCGGTCCGCCGGCGGTGGGGTTGTATGTGGACGACGTGCCCTACAGCGACGCCTTTCTCTACCCGGGCGAGCTACTGCGGATCGAGTCGGTGGAGGTGCGGCCCGGGCCGCAAGGGGCGGGTTACGGGAGAAACGCCCCTGGGGGATTGATCGAGATCACGACCCTCGCGGCGACGGCGGAGAGGCGCTTCGGAGGGCGGGTCGAGGCGGGTTCCCATGAGGCGCGGGCGTTTTCGGGGTTTTCGGCGGGGCCGCTGGGGGGCGGCGCCGGCCACGTTTTGCAGCTTTACTACCGCGAGCGCGACGGGTTTTTGCGCAACACGTTCCTTGGCTCGCGGCCTGACGACCGTTCGGTGGCCGGGGCGTTGGGGATGCTCGTCTGGAGGCCGCGGGACGACTTCGAGGCGAAGCTGCGGCTGGCGGCGGAGCGGGTCCGGGACGGCGCCCAGCGGATTTCGGCGCTGTCGGGCAACCCGAACCCGTTTGCGGTGACCGACGATCCCTTCACGGTCAGCTCGAACACTCCCGGCGAGAACGAGATTGATCGCTACCAGGCCTCCCTGCACTTGAGGAAGGACTTCGGCTGGGGCCGGGCGAAATCGATCACGGCGTGGCAGGACTGGGAACTTGGGCCGCAGATCACCGATCTCGATCTCGGTTCGTCGCCCTTCCCGTTGACGGAGTCCGTCTCGACGATTTTTCAGGACCAGTCGCTGTTCACCCATGAGTTCCGCTTCGAGGGGCCGGCGGGCAAGGTTCCCCTCGAGTGGCGGGCCGGCGCCTTTTACATGCACAAGGAGACCGACGGGGACGCGACGCGCTTCTTCCCGGTCCTGGATCCGATCACGGCGGAAGTTACGCAGCGGACGCTCTTTGAGTTTGACGAGGACAATCTTGCGCTTTTCGGCCGGGGAAGCTACGAGGTGACGGATGACCTGGTGCTCGAAGCCGGGGGCCGCCTGGATTTCCACGACGTGGCGATGTGGCGATCGAGGGCGCAGACGGTCAGCGGCTTTCCGGGCGCGCCGCCGGTGGAATTGGATCCGAGTTCGGAGGCCGTCTATTTTTCGCCGACGGCGGGGGCGCGCTACCGGATCAGTGAAGAACTCACGACCTTCGCGCGCTCCGGGCTGGGGATCAAGCCGCACGGGTTCACGGCCTTCAGCGACGATCCGGATCTCGCCGCGTTTGGAGAGGAACGCAATTGGTCGAATGAGATCGGATTGCGTTACTGGTGTCCGGACCACCGCCTGAACGTCGTGTTGCGGGCCTTCTGGAACCTGATTGATGATTACCAACTGAACGTCACGGTGCCGGATTCGACGAACTTCGTGGTAGTGAACGCGGAGGAGGTGACCTCGCGGGGAATCGAGGCCGAACTGCAGTGGCAGCCGTTGCCGAACCTGGGGATGCGCGGGAGCCTCGGCTGGACGGACGCCGAGTTCGACACCTACCGTAATCCGTTCCACGACCCGGCGGACGCGGCCACCGGACCGCCCGGCTACGACGGCCGGCGCGTCCCCTTCATCCCGGAGTTCACCGTGAGCGGCGGGGTGCGATACGACTTGCCGCGGGGATTCTTCGTGGCGGCGAACGTCACGGCGGGCGGGGAAACGTTCTACGACCCCGCCAACGACCCGGGCTTCCGGGAGGGCGGCTACGTCGTCTGGGACGCCAAGGCGGGCTACGAGTGCGACCACTGGGGCGTGACTCTGTTCGGGCGGAATCTTTTCGACGAGGAGTATTACACGTTCATCAACCCCGGGATCAATGCGGGTGCGCCCGGGGCGCCCCAGGTGGTCGGGGTGCAGGTCGATGTCGAGTTCTGGTAAGGGCGGCCGGCAGGTTGGCCGGTCGGCCCGCGGGTGGAGGGTTGGGGCTTCCGGGCGGGCGTTGGGCGGCGGGCGCTTGAAGACGGCCGCTTGCGAAAATCGAAAGATCGGGCAGATTCGCCCCTATTCGCGAACTGATGTCCATGAACTGTTCTTTTGCGCTGGTGTGTATTGTGGTCTGTGGGGGGGCTTCCATTTGGTCCTCTGCGGAGGGCGGCGTTTCGGGGTGGCTGAATTGGCGGGGGCCTTTGCAGACCGGGGCGGCGCCGGCGGGAGATTATCCCGACGACTGGGAGCGGGACGGGGGGAACCACCTTTGGACCTATCCCGTCAAAGGGGGCGGCACGCCGGTGATCGCGGGGGGCCGGCTCTACGCGTTCGGTTACCATGACGAAACTCCCGAGGTGCGGGAGACCCTGCTCTGTCTTGATGCGGTGACCGGCAAAAAGCTCTGGGAGCATCGATTCAGCGACTTCATCAGCGACATTATTTACAACCGCTACGGGATCGGCTCGCCCGTGGCGGATCCCGAGACCGGCAACGTCTATCTTCAGGCCAGCAACGGCCGCTGTCTGGCGTTCACGGGGGATGGCAGGCAGCTTTGGGAGCGCTCGCTGATGGAGGAGTTCGGCCGGCTCACCTTTCCCAATGGGCGGACCGGTTCGCCGTCGGTTGACGGCCGCCTTGTGATTTTTCATTGCGTGACGGCGAACTGGGGGAGGAACGGTCCGGCCCGGGACCGGTTCTACGCCTTCGACAAGCGGAGCGGCGAGCTGGTCTGGTATTCCACGCCCGGGATCCGGCCGGTGGACAGTTCGTTTTCCATGGGGGTGTTTGACGAACTTGGCGGTCATCGGGTGTTTTACGCCGGGACGGGGTGCGGCAACGTGGTCTGTGTCGACGCCCGCACCGGGAGACCGTTGTGGCGATTTCATCTTTCACAGGGCGGGGTGAACGCACAGGTGGTCCGGCTCGGCGGGGACAGACTGATCGCGGTGCACGGCAAGGAGAACATCGACGCCACCACCAAAGGGCGCCTTGTGTGTCTGCGCATTCCAACCAGCTATCCCGAGGAGCAGTTGGTGCTCGGCAAGGAGGCGGAGGTCTGGCGGAACGAGGAGCACCTCTCGTTCACCAGCTCGCCGGTGCTGGTGGAAGACAGGATCTACACCACCATCGCGACCGGAGAGCTTCTGTGCACCGACGCGGAATCCGGCCGGACGCTCTGGCGGAAGAAGCTCGCGCCGGACCAACTGCACGCCTCGCCGGCGTATGGCGACGGGAAGCTCTACGCGCCGTTCGCGCACGGATCGTTCTTCATCGTGAAGCCGGGCGACGACGGTGCGGAGGTTCTTCACAAGAGCGAACTGGACACGCCGTGCCTCGGGGCGCCCGCCTTGTGGGACGGCCGGTGCTACCTGATGACCAGGGACGGCCTGCATTGTTTCGGCGCCAAGGGAGAAGCCGGCGCGGAGACCGGCGGAGAGAACTCCGCGATGCCGTGGAACAGGCCGCAGCGGGGCGAGGGCCGGGCTGCCTTCGGGGCTGCTCCGGGATCGGCTTCCGCCCGGGAAGTGACCTCTCTCCAGATCGTCCCGCCGGAGTTCGCGATCAGCCCCGGCGGCTCGAAGTCGTTCGCGGTCTGGGGGCTCGACGCCCACGGGAGGCGGGTCCGGCAGATGGAAAACGTCCGCTGGGAGAAGTTCATCCCGCCCGCCGCGAAGGTGCGAAGCGAGGTCGACGCCACCTTTCAAGGCGACACGTTGACGGCCGGGAAGGATGCGAAGATTTCAGCCGGGGCGTTCAGGGCCTCGGCCGGGGGGCATTCCGCCACCATGCGGGGGCGGGTGGTGGCCAACCTCGGCTACCGCGAGGATTTCGAGGGGTTCCGCCTGAGGCACAGGAACGAGGCGGGCGAGGAGGCGGCTTTCCCTCCGCTGCCGTGGCTGGGGGCGCGCGTCAAGTGGCACGTTCTCGAGCGCGACGGAAGCAAGGTGATCACAAACCGGCTCGACAACATCCTTTTCCAGCGGACGATGAACTTCTTCGGCGACCCGTCGATGCGCGACTACGTGGCGGAGGCCGATGTCATGACCGACGGCAACCGCCGTATCATGTCGACGGTCGGGCTCGTCAACCAGCGTTACCTTGTCACGCTCGTGGGCAACGCGCAGCTTCTCGAAGTGAGTTCGAACCACGAGCGGCTGAAGGAGTCCGTGAAGTTCCGGATCAAGCCGCGGACGTGGTACACCGTGAAGACGCACGTTGAGCGGAACGCGGACGGTTCCGGGACGGTGCGGGCCAAGGCGTGGCCCCGGGACGCCGGTGAGCCGGCGGATTGGACGATCGAAGTGCCGGTGGCCCACGCCCACGCCCACGGCGCCCCGGCGGTGTTCGCCTTTTCTCCCCAGGCCCAGAAGCGGGTCTACCTCGACAACCTCGCGCTGACCGCGCCCGAG